>CAJANL010000234.1 GCA_903941105.1 uncultured Rhodospirillaceae bacterium | reverse complement strand
GCCGTACCCATGGAGCAGGTGGTGCGCATCCACGCCAGCTCGGGCACCACCGGCAAGCCCACCGTGGTCGGCTACACCAAGAACGACGTCTCCATGTGGGCCGACGTGATGGCGCGCTCGATCCGCGCCGCTGGCGGCCGCAAAAAGGACAAGTGCCACATCTCCTATGGCTATGGCCTGTTCACCGGCGGCCTGGGCGCCCATTACGGTGCCGAGCGGCTGGGCTGCACCGTCATCCCCATGTCGGGCGGCCAGACCGAGAAGCAGGTGCAGCTGATCACCGACTTCCAGCCGCGCATCATCATGGTGACGCCCAGCTACATGCTGGCGCTGGCCGACGAGATGGACCGGCAGGGCATCGACACCAAGACCTGCTCGCTGCAGATCGGCATCTTCGGCGCCGAGCCGTGGACCGGCGCCATGCGCGGCGAGATCGAGGCCCGCATGGGCATCGACGCCATCGACATCTACGGCCTGTCGGAAGTCATCGGCCCCGGCGTCGCCCAGGAGTGCATCGAGACCAAGGACGGCCTGCACATCTGGGAGGATCACTTCTATCCCGAGATCATCGATCCGCACACCGGCGAGGTGGTACCCGACGGCCAGATGGGCGAGCTGGTGTTCACCAGCCTGACCAAGGAAGCCATGCCGGTGATGCGCTATCGCACCCGCGACCTGACCATGCTGATGCCGGGCACCGCCCGCACTTTCCGCCGCATGGGCAAGATCACCGGTCGCTCCGATGACATGTTGATCATCCGCGGCGTCAATGTCTTCCCCACCCAGGTCGAGGAGCTGATCCTCAAGGACTACCGTTTGGCGCCGCACTACCAGCTGGAAGTCACCCGCGACGGCCATCTCGACGCCGTCACCGTCAACGTCGAGATGCGTCCCGACCAGCCCTGCGACGACAGCGCCGCCGCCGCCGCCAGCCGCGACCTGGCGCATCACATCAAGAGCTATATCGGCATCTCGACCAAGGTGAACGTGCTAGCGCCCAACGCCATCGAACGCTCGCTGGGCAAGGCCCGACGGGTGATCGACAAGCGGCCCACGGCCTAGGAACAAAGGACGGGGCCGCCCCGGCACGGCCCTTTCCAGCCTGTTCCATTCCGTCTATCCTCCAGGCGGGGGCGGCAGTCCAAGGCGTACACGCGTCATGCCAGAGACACAGGGAGCATCCGGTCGGGGGATGCGCAGAGCCAAAGGCATTACGATCGGGTTGACGGTTGTCGCCATCGTATCGTTCGCACTGGCCTGCATGACCAATTACCGTGACCTGCGTCACGAGCGCGAGGCCAATGCCCGGGCGGAAGCGCAGCGCACGCTGGTGGCCTTCGAAGCGCATTCCAGCCGCCTGTTCGATTACGCCGACAGCTACCTGCGCTCCATCCGCGCCCACTACCTCGAACACGGCAACCACGAGAGACTGTCCGACTACATCCGCGAGGTCCGGGCGCCGCATGCCGACATCTTCACGGGCATCGTCAGCATCGTCGACTGGCAGGGATTCGTCATCTTCCAGTCTGAGATCCCCGCCGAACAACTCAAGACGTTCGGCAGCATGGCCGCCCTGGACCATTTCCAGTTCTTTCAGAAGCATGGCGGCGACCGGCTGTTCATCGGCGCCACCCGGCTAGGCCGCCTGACGGGGAAATACCAGTTCCGCCTGGCGCGGCCGTTGCTGCGGGACGGCGCCTTCGACGGCGAGATCCTGCTGTCCCTGCTGCCCGATCACATTACCGACCTGTACCGCGACGTCAGTCTGGGACCGAACAGCGTCGCCGGCATGTCGACGTTGGCCGGCAATCTGATCGCCCGCCAGCCGATACCGCAGGCCACGGCGTTCGAGCGCCCCACATCCGATATCAGCGAATGGGCGAAGCTCGCCGACTCGCCGTCGGGCAGCTTCACCGCCGAGGTCAGCGCCTTGGACGGCATCGCGCGCGACGTCTATTTCAAGCGCCTGCGGGATTACCCGGTAACGCTCTTGGTCGGGGTGGCGGCTCGAGACATTGACGATGCGTTGAAGGGGCAGCGCGACAATCTGACCCTGCTGACGCTGGCCTTTACCCTGACGGCCGCCGTGGTGTGCGGACTGGCGCTGGGACTGATCGGTCGCAACCATCAACTGGCCGAAGCCACGGAACTTCTGGAAGACCACAAGCTCCACCTCGAAAGCGAAGTGCGGAAGCGGACGGTGGATCTTGAAGTCGCCCTTGAGAAGGCCGACGCGGCCAACAAGGCGAAGTCAGAATTCCTTGCCGCCATGAGCCACGACCTGCGCACACCGATGAACGCCATCCTCGGCTTCTGCGACGCCATCAAGTCGTGCATCTGGGGCCCCATCCAGCCCGCGAAATACGACGAATACATCGACGACATCAAGGGCGCCGGCCAGCACCTGCTTGCCCTCATCAACGATGTGCTCGATGTCTCCGCCCTGGAAGCGGGGGCGGTGGTTCTCAAGGACGAGATGGTCGTGGTGGCGGACGTCATCGCCGTGTGTTGCCGGATGACGGCGAACCGGATCGAGCAGGCCGGCATCGAACGCCGGCTCGACCTCGCCCCCCTGCCGCCACTGCGGGCCGACGAGCGGCGGCTGCGCCGGATTCTGCTCAACCTGCTATCCAATGCCGCCAAATTCACCCCACGCGGCGGCGCCATCACCGTCTCGGCGGGGCTGGAGTCCAATGGCGACATGGCCATCACCGTCGCCGACAGCGGCATCGGCATGGATGAGCGGGGCGTCGCCGTGGCGCTGAGCCGCTTCGGTCAGGTGGACAGCGCCTGGGGACGGCAGCAGGAGGGCACCGGCCTCGGCCTGCCTCTGGCGCGCGAATTGGTCGAACTGCATGGCGGCACCCTGACCATCGACAGCCGGCGAGGCCGCGGCACCACCGTTAAGCTGTGCTTTCCCAAGGACCGCGTCGGGCCATAGAATGGGCCTTGGGAATACCGGTTACACTCCGTTACCCGCGGTCGGTTGACTTGCGGCGAGGGCATCCTGAATATCTTCAGGCGATGCGTGACGTGCCGCCAGAGCCATCCCATATGCGCAGCGAGCCAACCCGACCGGGGGACCGATGAGCCTTGACCGCCTGACCCGTACCCAGCCTCCGCGCCTGAACCGGAGGCTGCTGGCCGTGGTGGTGCTGGTGATCGTCGGTGCCGTTGCCTGGTGGGGCCTCGCCCCCTCGGGCAACAAGGGAACCGCCAAGCCCGAGACGCGGCCGCAGCCGGTGGTCATCAAGCCGGTCCAGTCAAAGCCCATGCCGGTGGTCATCACCGCGGTCGGAACCGTGCAGTCCCAGTCGGTGGTCTTGGTGCGCCCTCGTGTCGAAGGCGAGGTGATGAAGGTGCACTTCACCGAAGGCCGGGACGTCACCCAGGGCGACCTGCTGTTCACCCTCGACCTGCGTCCGGCCGAGGCGGTGCGCCGCCAGGCCGAAGCCCAACTGGCCCGCGACAAGGCCCAGCTCGAACGCGCCCGCGCCGACCTGCGCCGCTATACGGAATTGCTCAAGAGCGGCAACGTGCCGGTGCAGAAGGTCGAGCAGACCACCGCCGACGTGGCGGTGCTGGAGGCGGCCATCAAGGCCGACCTCGCCGCCATCGAGACCTCGCGGCTGACCATGGAATACTCGCAGATCCGCGCTCCCATCAGCGGCCGCACCGGCGTGATCAACGCCAAGCAGGGCAATCTGGCCAAGCCGGGCGATGCCCAATCCATGGTCACCATCACCCAGATCATGCCGATCAACGTCGCCTTCTCGGTGCCCGAGCGCCACCTGTCGCGCATCCGTGCCGGGCAGAAGACGGGTCCGCTGGCCGCCACGGTGACCAGCACCTCCGACCCCAGCCTGAAGGAAGCCGGCCGCGTCACCTTCATGGACTCGGCCATCGACGCCACCACCGGCACCATCGGGCTCAAGGCGGCATTCGACAATGCCGAGATGAAGCTGTGGCCGGGCCAGTTCGTCAACGTCGCCCTGACCCTGGGCACCGAGGCCGAGGCCCTGACCGTTCCCGTCGAAGCCGTCCAGGCCGGCCAGCAGGGCACCTTCGTCTTCGTGGTCACGCCCGACGGCACCGCCGAGATCCGCCCCATCACCGTCGACCGCACCCTGGCCGGCGAGGCGGTCATCACCAAGGGCCTGGCCGCCGGAGAAAAGGTGGTCACCGACGGCCAGATGCGCCTGGGACAGGGCACCAAGGTGGTGGAAGCCGGAGCCAAGGCACCATGATGGCCGCAACACCATGAACCTCTCCGAACTCTTCATCCGCCGTCCCGTCGCCACCGGGCTGTTGACGGCGGCGCTGATCCTGATGGGACTGGCCGGCTACCGCCAGTTGCCGGTGGCGGCGTTGCCCAATGCCGACTTCCCCACCATCAGCGTCTCCGCCGTGCTGCCCGGCTCCAGCCCCGAGGCCATGGCGGCGGCGGTGGCCTCGCCCCTGGAGCGCGAATTCAGCACCATCTCGGGAGTCGAAACCATCACCTCGTCGTCGGGCCAGGGCACCACCTCCATCACCTTGACCTTCGACCTCAACCGCAACATCGACGCCGCCGCCCAGGACGTCCAGGCCGCCCTGGCCCGCGCCGCCCGCCGGCTGCCGGCCGAGATGACGACGCCGCCGTCGTTCCGCAAGGTCAACCCCGCCGACCAGCCGGTGGTGCTGCTGGCGCTGTCCTCGGCCACCATGCCGCTGTCGGCCCTGAACGAATACGCCGAGAGTTTTCTCACCCCCCGCATCTCGCGGCTGACCGGCGTCGCCCAGGTGCTGACCTATGGCGCCCAGAAGTTCGCGGTGCGCATCCAGCTCAATCCCGACCAGTTGGCGGTCAAGCGCATCGGGCTGAATGAGGTCCAGTCGGCCCTGATCGCCGCCAACTCCAACTCACCCTTGGGCATCCTCAATGGTCCCAAGCAGCAGCTGACTCTGCAGTCCAACCCGCAATTGCCCAATGCCGCCGCCTTCGGCGAGCTGCCGGTGGCGTGGCGCGAGGGGGCGCCGGTGCGGTTGAAGGAAATCGCCACCGTCAAGGACAGCGTCGAAAACGACCGCACCGCCAGTTGGTTCAACGGCACCCGCGCCATCGTCATGGCGGTGCAGCGCCAGCCCGACGCCAACGCCGTCGCAGTGGTGGACGCGGTACGCGCCCTGTTGCCCCAGGTGAGCGCCGCCATGCCGCCGACGGTCAAGATCGACGTGATGAACGACCGCTCGCGCTCGATCCGCGCCGCCATCACGGACGTGCAGGAGACCTTTATCCTGACGGTGGTGCTGGTGGTGACGGTGATCTTCGTCTTCCTGCGCCGGGTCACCGCCACGGTCATTCCCGCCATCACCATGCCGGTGTCCCTGATCGCCACCATGGGCGGCATGGCTGTGCTGGGTTTCAGCCTCGACAATGTGTCGCTGCTCGGCCTGACCATGTCGGTGGGGCTGGTGGTGGACGACGCCATCGTCATGCTGGAGAACATCCAGCGCCACGTGGACGAGGGCATGGACCCCTTCGATGCCGCCATCAAGGGGGCGCGCGAGATCGGCTTCACCATCCTGTCCATTACCCTGTCGCTGGTGGCGGTGTTCATCCCCATCCTGTTCATGGGCGGCGCCATCGGCCGCGTCTTCCACGAGTTCGCCATGGTGGTGACCATGGCCATCATCGTCTCGGCGATCCTGTCGCTGACTCTGACGCCGGCCATGTGCGCCCGTTTCCTGCGGCCGGAACGCCACGACGACGGCGGCGCGGTGACGCAGGCCCTCGACCGCGGCTTCCAGAAGACCCTCGGGCTCTATCGCGTCACCCTGGAATGGGTGCTGGACCATGGCGGCACCATGCTGGCGGTGACGCTGGCCACCATCGTCGCCACCGTCTGGCTGTTCAACGCCGTGCCCAAGGGCTTCTTCCCCATCGAGGACACCGGCCAGATCTTCGCCCTGACCGAGGCAGCCCAGGACATCTCGTTCAGCGCCATGGCCGAGAACCAGAAGCGGGTCGCCACCATCGTCCAGGACGACCCCAACATCGCCACGGTGACCTCGGCGGTGGGGGTGTCGGGGCTGTCCAACGCCGTCAACACCGGCCGCATGTTCATCAACATGGTGCCACGCGACCAGCGCCCACCGGTGGGCGAGGTCATCCAGCAACTGCGCAAGAAACTCGCCGGCCAGCCGGGCATCACCGTCTACCTGCAACCGGTGCAGAACCTGGTGGTGGGCGGCCGCTCCGCCAAGAGCCAGTACCAGTACACTCTGGAGGGCATCGACCAGCACGAGCTTTACGCCCTGTCCGAGCGCATGGTGGCGCGCATGAACCAGGACGGCGAGCTGTTCCAGGACATCACCTCCGACCTGCAGATCAAGAGCCCGCAGGCGGTGGTGGAGGTGGACCGCGACAAGGCCGCCGCCGTGGGGGTCAAGCTCGACGACGTGCGCTCGACGCTGTATTCCGCCTATGGCACGCGGCAGATTTCCACCATCTACACCGCCAGCAACGATTACCAGGTGATCATCGAACTGGCACCCGAGTTCCAGACCGACGCGGCCTCGCTGTCCAAGCTCTACGTGCGCTCCACCACCGGCCAGCTGGTTCCCCTGGAATCCATCGCCCGCGTAGTGCGCACGGTGGGGCCGCTGACCGTCAACCATCAGAGCCAGATCCCCTCGGTGACCATCGCCTTCAACATCGTCCCCGGTCATTCCCTGGGCGAGGCCATCGAGCGCGTCAAGCTGCTGGAGCGCGAGGTCGGCTTCCCCGCCGGCATCGCCTCCAGCTATTCCGGCACGGCGCAGGTGTTCAAGCAGTCGCTGGCCAATCAGGGCTTCCTGCTGATCGCCGCCGTGCTGGTGATCTACGTGGTGCTGGGGGTGCTGTACGAGAGCCTGATCCACCCGGTGACCATCCTGTCGGGTCTGCCCTCGGCGGCGGTGGGGGCGCTGTTGACCTTGATGCTGTTCGGCCAGGAACTGACGGTGATCGCCATCATCGGCATCCTGATGCTGATCGGTATCGTCAAGAAGAACGCCATCATGATGATCGACTTCGCCCTCGACGCGCAGCGCAACCACGGCAAATCGCCGCGCGACGCCATCCATCAGGCCTGCATCCTGCGCTTCCGCCCCATCATGATGACCACCATGGCCGCCATCATGGGCACCCTGCCCATCGCCCTGGGAGCGGGAGCCTCGGCCGAGCTGCGCCAGCCGCTGGGCCTGTCGGTGGTGGGCGGACTGGTGGTGAGCCAGTTGCTCACCCTCTACATCACCCCGGTGCTCTACCTGCGCTTCGAGAGCCTGCGCGAGATGGTGATGGGCCGCGGTGAAAAGCGGAAAGTGCCGGCGGAATAGTCAAGAGCACCGCGCCTGAACTATGAAACGCGGTACTCTTGCGAGCATTGAGCGAACGGCCAAGGGCACGACGGCGCCCGCCCGGCGAGGGCGACTTCATAAAGGCTAAAGCGTGATGCACATCTTGGGCATCACGCTTTAGCAGGGTGCGGAAAACTCTTCCCGCCGCCCTTCATCTCGTCACCCCCGCGAAGGCGGGGTCCATGGTGGGGCAAGGACCGACATTTGCCCCCATATGCTGTGCTGCCGGACGCATGGATTCCCGCCTTCGCGGGAATGACGAAAGGAAAGTTGAGTTTTTCCGCACCCTGTTAGCGCCGGACGGACACCAGGGTGAGATCGTCGGGCGGTTCGCCCGGAATCCATTCGCGGAAGCGGGACAGCAGGCCGGCGGTCGGAGAGATTCCGGCCATGGCGGTGACCACCCAGGCCGGCAGCGTGGCCTCGTCCACCACCGGCACCCCCTCGACCAGGCTTTCCAGCAGGGCGTCGCTGTAGGCCATCAGGCCGGCCCCGGGCGGCATGGCGGTGACATGCTCGTCATAGGTGGCGTCGGCAAAGGCGCCCAGCGGCGGGCCGGCGGTGTCCAGCACCTCCGTCTCCCCGTCCACCACCAGAATCGGCGACGGCATCGAGGCGCCGGCATAGGTCAGGGTGTCGGCGTCGCCGTCGACGACGCCGACGAAGGCGGCGGCGAACTGGCCGGGGGCCAGCAGTTCCTTCAATTCGCGATTGAGCAGGGCCAGCAGGTCGGCCGGTCCCAGCATCACCGAGGGGCGCCGGCTCATCAGCGCATGCAGGCGGAAGACGTTGAGCGAGGCGGCGACGCCGTGGCCGGCGAAATCGGCCAGCAATATGCCGATGCGGCTGCTGCCGCGATCCGGCTCGAACACGGTCCAGAAGTCGCCGCCCATCTCGGAGGACGTCTCGATCACCCCCTCGATGGCGATGCCGGTGCGGTTGCGGATGCCGGCCAGGCGGGCCGGCTCCGGCAACAGGGCGAACTGGGCGGCGCGGGCGACGGCCAATTCATGGCGCACCCGCGCGCGATAGTCTTTCAATCCGGCCAGGAGCTGGCGGTTTTCCAGATGGACGCCGACCCGGGCGGTGATCTCGGCGACGTTGAAAGGCTTGGACACCACGTCGGTGCCGCCGGCGGCGAAACAGGCCGCTCGCTGCTTGGGCTCGTCCAGCGCCGTGACGAACAGGACCGGCAGCTCGGTACGCGGATGGAATTTGCGCAGCCGCCGGCACATTTCAAACCCGTCCATTTGGGGCATCATGACGTCGAGCAGCACCAGATCGGGCCGCTTGGCCTCCACCGCGGCCAGGCCCTCCTGGCCGTCGGCGGCGGTATCGATCACGCCGACCCCCATGGCCTTGAGCAGTGCCGTCAGGGTGGCGCGATTCATTGCGTTGTCATCGACCACCAGCACGCGGACCGTGTCGAGTCTCATCACTCGGCCTCCCGCAGTCCGACAGGGAAGTGCAGCACCGCCAGACGGCCCTCCTCCGCGACGATCACTTTCGCCACCTCGCCCATGATGGTCAGGCCATGGCGGCGGTCGGTGGCCGGCCGGCGCCGAACCGGGCGATATCCGGGACCTTCGTTGCGCACCGCCACCTCCAACCCGCCGGGCAGCCGTACCGCCGAGATCTCCACATGGCGTGCGGCCCACGCCCCATCCTCCAGACGCTCATCCATCAGGCGGCAATAGGTGGCGAACGACTCCGGGTCATTGGCCGGCGAGGCGATTTCCAGATTGCCGTGGATGATGGCGTTGGCGACTGCCTCGTGCAGCGCCAGACACAGGCCCGAGACGCACTCCTCGGCAGTCAGCAGACGGCGGCACACCGCATCGGCGAAGACCACCGCGACGTCGCACATCTGCGCCGTATCAGAACGCAGCCACATGCCGAGGCCGCCGCCGGTCAAATGCCGCCGAAACACCTCGCCTACCGGCAGTGGTGGCGTCCCCTCACACTCGCAACTGCCGGAGAAGGGGGCGCGAAGGCCCTCTTCAAGGCGGTCGGAGTCGAAACGGGACGATACAAACACCACCGGCCCGCCGCCTTCGGCCCCGCCGAACAGATCGGCAAAGGCCACGTCACGGCGATCGCGGCGAGGGGGTATGGCGGGATAGATAGGATGATCATTCATTAGGACTTGCTCCAGAACCAGTTTGAAGCAAATCTAGAAACGGGGAAAGTGACTTTGAACACAAACTGGAGTTGACATGGAGTATGGAGTCGAGACCGGTACAGACGGCCTCTCAGTGCGCATCACCGGACGAATGACGCACGCGGACTACAAGGGATTCCGCCATATCCTGCAGACCATCAACGAACATGACGCGCCCCGCATCGTCTTCGACCTGAAGACGGTGGAATTCGTCGATTCGTCGGCGCTGGGCATGTTGCTCATCGTCCGTGACGCCGCCGTGCAGCAGAAACGCGACGTGGTGCTGAAGGGTGCCACCGGCCAAGTGGAAAAACTCATCAACGTCAGCAAGCTGCACAAATATTTCATCATCGAGTAGCGAGGCCGGTCAGAACCCCACCACCAGCGTGCGGCCGCCGTCTTCGCCGGCCACCCTGCGTGCGACCTTGCGGATCAGGGCGAGTCCATGGCCGCTGCGGGCGTCGGCCTCCACCGGCCGCGCCAGTTGCCCGTGAACGTCGAAGCCTGCCCCTTGATCGGAAACCGTCAGGGTCAGTCCTCCCCCGGTTACGGGGACGGCGCAGACTTCGATCCGGCGGAGGGCGAACTCGCGGTCGCCCAGCCGCTCCGCCAAGCGGGTCCGGAAGGCGGCAAACCCCTGAACATCGACCCTCAGATCGCTCTCGATGGCGAAATTGCCGTGAATCACCGCGTTGGACACCGCCTCCGCCAGCGCCATCATCACCAGATCCGGGCCGTCAACCGGCGGCAGAAAGCGGGCCCGCACCGCCTCGCAGACCATCCCGGTGACGTCCAGCCGGTAGGCTGCCGCCGTGGTGAGCGACAGGGCGATGCCGCCGGCCGCGATGGCATCGGGACAACGGCGTCCGGCAAAGCCGCCGCCCTCCTCGCAAAAACCGTGATAAGGCGAGTGCAGTCCCTGGCGTACCGCCGCCTCGTCGGCAGCGCCGACGATGAACCGCGACATCATTGCCCACCGTCCCGCTGCCGTCGCAGCCACAGCAGGGTGAGGTCGTCATCGGGGTCGTCACCCGGCAGTGCCAGAAAGGCATCGAGCAGCGACTGAAGGCGGGGACCGCCTTGGCCACGGGCGGCATCCACCAGCTTACGCACCCCGGCCATGCCCACCAGCCCGCCGGCGCCGTCGCCCTTCTCGGATACCGCGTCGCTATAGACCATCAGTTCTGTGCCAGGCGGGAACGGCGTCCGCCGGTTGTCATAGCAGGTGGTTCCGGCGATCCCCAGCGGCAGCCCCTTGGTATCGAGCAACTCTACAAGATCGCCGGCCATCAGCACCGGTTGCGGCCAGCCGCCGGCCGCCCATACCAGCTCGTCCGCCTCGGCGTCGATGATGCCGTAGAAAATGGTGGCATATTGGCCGTGCGGCAGCAGCGGCTTCAGGGCGGCGTTGACCTCGGTCAACAGCGCCCCCGGATCGCCGTGCAGATGCCCGTGGTCCGATATCAGGGCATGCAGGCGAAAGGCGTTCAGCGCCGCCTGCACGCCGTGGCCGGAAAAGTCGAAGGCAAAGATCCCGAGCCGCCGCAGGCCGCAGTCGAAACATCCCCACAGGTCGCCGCCGATGCCCGAAGACGGCTCGAAATAGGACTCGATGGCCAAGCCGGCCCGCAGCAGCAGCGGATTGACCCGGTCGGGCCGCGGCAACAGGGCGAACTGCATGTTGCGCGCCGCCTCGATCTCCTGCGCCATCTTGAAGCGTTCGAATTCCAGCATGGCCATCAGCGAGTGAAAGACCTGCTGCGTCTTCATGCGGCTGATCGCATAGCGCACTGCCCGCACCACGCTGTGACCGGAGAACTCCCCCTTGACCAGAAAGTCCTGCGCCCCCTGCTCAAGGGCGAGGTCGGCCTGGGCCGGATTGGTGTCGCCGGTCAACACCACCACCGGCACCACCGGTGCCGCTTCGCGCACCCGCCCCAGTGACACCAGGCTCAGTGAATCGGGCAGGCAGAGGTCAAGCAGCACGGCGTCGAACGGGCGCCCGGCCAGGGCGTCGAGGGCCGCGGCCATGGTTCGAACATGGGTGACCTCGAAGAAGGCCTCGCCGGAAGCCAGCAGCGCCTCATGGACCAGCCGGGCGTCGCCGGGATTATCCTCCACCAGCAGCACGGTGAGCGGTGTCGCCGACAGGGGATCGGGCTGCGGCAAGCGAGGCACCGGACGGCCGATGACACCGTCGACGCCGCGATTCGTCCGCCGCCGTCCCGCCAACCGCACCAGCCCCGCCCGCACGTACTCTTCCACCGCCCCGCCCCCGCCCGGTCCGCTTGGTCGTGCATTTTACACCCCGGCGATCGGTGACGCCACCGCTCGCGCTTTCCCTGCTCATCCCGAGGCAAATCAGGTATAAGGGGCTATCCTTTGCGCAGCCTCGGGAGTCCGCGTGCAACAACAGGCCACATCCCGCCGGGACGAACGTTTGCCGGCGGATATCATTGCCGCGTTGGTGCGCGACCGGGCCGGCATCGTGCTGCATCGCGACAAGGACTACCTCATCGATGGCCGCCTGCTGCCGGTGCTCAAGGCGCGCGGCTTCGACTCCCTGGCGACGCTGGCGAAGGCATTGGACGGCCCCGGCGGCGAGGCATTGGCCGACACCGTGGTCGACGCGCTGACCACCAATGAAACCACCTTCTTCCGCGACATCCGCCCGTTCGAGACCCTGCGCAACGAGGTACTGCCGGCGCTGGTCGCCGGACGGCCCAAGGGCACCCCCTTGCGCATCTGGTGCGCCGCCGCCGCCACCGGCCAGGAGCCCTACAGCCTGGCGATGCTGTTCGACAGCGAGCCCGGACTGCTGGACGGCCGCCCGTACCAGATCCTGGCCACCGACATCTCGCGGGAGGCCTTGACCCGCGCCCGCGACGCGGCCTATTCCCACTTCGAGATCCAGCGCGGGCTGCCGGCCGCGTTGCTGGTGCGCTATTTTCGCCGCGGTCCCGACGGCCGCTGGGTCCTGGATGCCGCCATCCGCGAGCGGGTACGCTTCGCCGAGCACAACCTGATGACCGACGCACGGCGGCTGGGGCCGTTCGATCTGGTGCTGTGCCGCAATGTGCTGCTCTATTTCGATCCGCCGACCAAGGGCCGCGCCCTGCACGCCGTGCGCGCCGCCATGGCCGACCACGCCATCCTGATGCTGGGCGGGGCGGAATCCCTGCTTGGTATCGACGCCCCGTTCGCCGCCGTCCGGGGACAGAACGGCTTCTTTTCGGTCAGGGAGTGAGCCATGGCCATCGCGACCTGGGATGATCGGTTCCTGCTCGGCTTTCCCGACCTCGACCGGGACCACCGCATCCTGTTCGATCTGATCAACCAATTGCACGACGCCTACGCCAACGGCCGGGGCGACGAACGGTTGGATGTGGTGTTCAGCGTCCTGGGCGACTACGTCAACACGCATTTCCGCCGCGAGGAGGACTTGCTGCGGACCTGCCAATACCCTCGTCTGGTGCCACATCTGGCAGCCCATGCCGTGTTTTCGGCCGACGTCGACGACATGTTCCGTCGCTACCGCCAGAACGGGAATGAAAAGCTCGTGATCGAACTGCTGGCCATGCTGACCAACTGGTGGCATTTCCACGTCCTCGAAGATGACGCCGACTACGGCCACTATATCCGCGACAAGACCAGCGTCAGCGGGTGAGCGTGCCGGGTTGCGCATGGCGGCAGTGCATCCCGCGTGATTCCCGGAATGGCTCCGAACTGCTAGTCTCTCGGCAATAAGACTTCCGGGGGGAATCGTTCGCCAATGTCTACGGTGCTCTACACGCACTCCGCCTGCCTCGACCACGACACCGGCGAGTTTCACCCGGAGTGTGCCGACCGCCTAAAGGCGATCAATCACATCCTCGAACACGAGGATTTCATCTACCTGCCGCGCGAAGAGGCGCCGCGCGCCACTCGCGAGCAGATCCTGCGTGCCCACACCGAGACCCACTACCGGCGGGTGATGGACGCGGTACCGCAGCAGGGACTGGTGGAGTTGGACGGCGACACCATCCTGTCGCCCGGCTCGGGCGAGGCGGCGCTGCGTTCGGCCGGCGCGGTATGCGCCGCCGTCGACGAAGTGGCCACCGGACGCAGCCGCAACGCCTTCTGCGCGGTACGGCCACCCGGCCACCATGCCGAGCGCGAGGCGGCCATGGGGTTCTGCCTGTTCAGCAACGCCGCCATCGGGGCGCTGCATGCCCGCGATGTTCACGGCTATCGACGGGTGGCGGTGGTCGACTTCGACGTCCATCACGGCAACGGCACCCAGCAGATCCTGTGGAGCGAGCCCGGCACCTTCTACGCCTCGACCCACCAGCAGGATGCCTTCCCCTATACCGGCCTGCCGTCGGAATGCGGCGCCGAGGGCGGCTGCATGGTGGTCAACGTCCCGCTGCCTGCCGGCAGCACCTCGGACCCCTTCCGCGCTGCCTATTCCGACGTCATCCTGCCGCGCCTGCACGACTTCGCCCCCGACTTTCTGATCATCTCCGCCGGCTTCGACGCCCATGCCGCCGATCCCATGGCGCATCTCCGGCTGCAGATCGGCGACTTCCAGTGGATCACCCGGCAACTGCTCGACCTCGCCCGCGACAGTGCCGGCCGGCGGGTGGTCTCGGTTTTGGAGGGCGGCTACGACACCCGTGCGCTGGCGGCCTGCGTTGCGGCGCACATCCGGACGTTGATGGAAGGCTAGAGCCATGAAGTTCATCCTATGGACCCCCGAGATGTCGGTCGGTTCCGAGGTCCTCGACGGCCATCATCGGATCATCGTCGACTGCCTCAATCTGCTGCACCCTCTGCTGGACGGCGACGCCGGCGGCGAGGCCGAGATCCAGCAGGTGCTCTCCAAGCTGGAAGAGTTCATCCTGGTGCATTTCAGCGAGGAGGAGCAGGCCATCCGCAAGGCGGGATATCCGGACTGGCGGGCCCACAAGGAACAGCACGACAAGATGTACGACGTGGTCTACGCGCTGAAATCCGACGTCGAGCACGGCAAGCGGCCGGATGCCCGTCACCTGTTCGAGATGATCAACGGCTGGTTGGTCAACCACATCCTGGGCGAGGACAAGAAATACGTTCCCTACCTCGCCAATCCGACGCCCAATCCCACCGCCACCTGGACCCGCTCCAACGGGCGTGAATATTAGACACCGCGCCTGAAATATGAAACGCAGTACTCTTGCGAGCATTGAGCGAGCGGCCAAGGGCACGACGGCGCCCGCCCGGCGAGGGCGAATTTATAAAGGCTAAAGCGTGATCCACATTGAGGGCATCACACTTTAGACGGATTTTTCAGCCGCTCACCGCTTTGCATATCGGCGGGCATATGGCACCATGTGTCTGGGAAAGAACGCGTGCCTCAGCGGAATGATGAACTGTTCCATGCCTACTATTCTGCTTCGTTGGGGTGCCCCGTGTCGGGCCGTGCCCGTGGCTGATCCATGACTGCCGTCCCCCCGGAGAGCGACGAGGACCGCCTTCTCATTTCGCTGATCGACAAGCTCGACGGCGTCACTGATCGGCGTATGCTGCTCGAAAGCATCGAATTGATGATGCGGCTGCTCTATCGCCGGCCCAAGGAGCAGAACGCCGCTCCCACCATTTCCGGCCTGATGGAAATCCTGCAGAAGCTCGGCGGAGCCTCCACGGCCGAGGATCTGGTTGCCGCCGGCCATCGCTGTTCGGATCTGCTGCGCAAGCTGCTCGGCCGCGAGAAGACCGCCGCCCCCCTCCCATGCGGCGCCCGCCTTGGCGCCCCCCCCCGCGGAACCCGCCCCCCCGGCCCCCATCAACACCGCCACCTCCACGGCGGCCGAGGACGACATTACCT
>CAJANL010000233.1 GCA_903941105.1 uncultured Rhodospirillaceae bacterium | reverse complement strand
CTTGGGGTCGCCATAGGCGAGCCGGAGCGGGTGGCGGAACGAGATGGTCTGGTCCTCGATCAGCGAGAACCATTCGAACCGTTGGGCTGGGATGGCGGCCAGAAACAGCAGAACGATGAAGATGACATCGTAGCGTTTGTGCAATTGCGCCATCGCTTATCCCCCGGGGCGAACGAAACGGACGGCGCCCGTTCCCTGCCATATGGCCGGGGAACGGGCGCCGCTTGTCGGATAGCCGATCAGTTGGCCTGCATCATCTCGTTGTACAGCGTCGCTTCCTGCTGGCGCAGCTCGCGAAGCTTGAGATCGTTGTAGGCCTTGATCAGCAGCGGCCGCATGTCGTTGTCGTCGCGATTGGCGGCGAAGTACTTGCGGTAGGTGTCCATGGCCGCCACGGTCAGCCCGCGCGAGTCGAGCAGGTTGCCGATGGCGAAATCATCGTTGGGAGCCGCGGCCTTGATCTTGGCGATCTCGCCGGCCAGGCCCTGGTCCTCGGCACCCGACAGCCAGACGATGGTGCCGTCCTTGTCGGCGTCGCCCACCTTCTTGCCGCCCTCCATCACCGCCACGGTAAAGCTGTGCTTGCCGGGGCTGAGTTCGGGGATGCGGGTGCGAATGACGTCGCCGTCGCCGCCGGCCACCGCATGTGCCTTGCCGTCGATGATCAGCGAGTAGCTGTTGCCCTTGCCGACATTCTCCCACACCAGTTCGGGGTAGGTGGCCGACAGGGTGATCTGGTTGATCAGGCGCAACTTGAGTTCACCGGCCTCCTTGTTGACGCTCCGGCGTACCGTGGTATAGCGCTGGGCCTCGGCGAAGCGGTTGCCCAGGCCGGCCACCAGATCGCCGGAAGCCTGTTCGGGAGCCGAAAGCGTGCCGGCCGTCGCCTTGGGGCCGGTGGCGGCAATCTGCACCTGGGTATTGGCGCCGATGGTCTGGGCCATGCCGCTGGTCTGGTCCACAAGCTTGCCGGTGCCGTCGCCGCCGGTGCGCACGAAGTCGCCGGCGAAGAGGAATTTGTTGCGGGTAACCGGGGCCCACTTGGTCCCATCCTTGCTGGTTTCCACCGTACCGGCGGACTGGATCAGCATGGACACCGGCGGGTCGGCGGCGAGAGCCGCCGGTGCAGACATCCCCAAGGCGGTGCCCATTGCCAGCACCACAATTGCCAAGAGCCTCATCGTCTCTCTCCTCCAAACTGGCGCGCCGCGCGCCACATGCCCGCGACTGTCACCCATGCCAAACTTACCAAATAGAGTATCACACCTCGATTAAGGATACAGTCAGGTGCTTACGGCTTCGCTCTGCAATTCATCACTCCCGTTGGCGGTGAAAAAAAGGCCCCCGGCGGTTCATGGCGCCGGGGGCCCTTTGCCCGCCCGGTCCCCCCAAATGAACCAGCGGGCCGTTCAAGCTGCCAAGAGAGGAGGATCTCTTGAGCTCACCCTAGCCGGTGGTCGGGGGGGAGTCTGTGAATGGGTTCACAGAGGTGTTGGTCAGTTCGCAACGAATGATTCAAGGGCATCCTGGTCGTTGATGGTGATCTGGCCGCGCCACAGGCCGACCAGTCCGGCCTGTTCCCACTTGGACAACACCTTGTTGACGCTCTCGCGGGTGATGCCCATGTGGTCGGCTACCTCCTGCTGCGACATGCGGATGGTGACGGCGCCGTCGTCGCCCTTGCGCTCACCCACCGCGCCGCCCAGCACCAAAAGGTGCTTGGCCAAGCGGCCCGACAGGGTGAGGAAGAAGATGTCCTCCAGCAGTTCATCGGCGCGGCGCACCCGTTCGCACAGGATCTCGATCAGGCGCTGCGAGTGGCTGGGGTGCATGGCCAGGAAGCTCAACACCTCGCGGCGGTCCAGGGCCAGCAGTTCGGTGGCCTCCATGGCGGTGGCATCGGCGGTGCGCGGGCCGCCGTCGAGCAGGGCGATCTCGCCGAATAATTGGCCGGGCTTGATCAGGCCGTAGGTCACTTCGCGGCCGTCCGGCGACAGGACGCCGATGCGGATCAGGCCCTTGACCACGATGAAGAGGCGGTCACCGGGATCCCCCTTGGCGAACAGTGTCTCGCGGGCAACCAGCGTGACCGTCTTGGTCTTGGCGGCCAGGACGTCGAGATCTTCTTGCGTCACCTTCGTGAACATCGGCGTCCGGGCCAACATCTCCCGCCGGCGACTGATCGCGTCGCTCATGATACCCACTCCCCAACCATGCCCGTGAAGGATGGTATCAGTGGGCCATCAGCACGGGAAGTGTCATGTGGCGCAGGATATGCCGTGTCCCCGAGCCCTTGAGGAAGGGCAGGTGGTAGCCGCCATGCGCCCCCATCACCAGCAGGTCGGCGCCCAGGTCGAAGGCCCGCGACAGGATCAGGTCCATCACGCCGATGTCTTCGCCGGCCAGCACCTCGCGCACCGAGGCGACACCGTGGGCGGCGAGATGGTCGCGGATGTTCAGCGGCGGCACCGAGCCGCCCTCGGGCTTGGGTGCTGCGGCCCGCACCGAGACCAGTTCGACGGTGTTGGCGGTCTCGATCAGCGGCATGGCGTCGTGCAGGGCGCGGGTGGATTCTCGGCCGCCGTTCCACGCCACCAGCACATTGGTGCCGACGGTGGGAAACGCGCCCACCGACGGCAGGATCAGGCAGGGCCGCCCCGATTCCAGCAGCATCTGTTCCACCAGATCGGCGGGCACCGCCTCGTCGTCGTGATGTTGGCCCAGCACCACCAGATCGGCGAAGCGGGCGCAGGCCACCAGCTCGGACAGCACATGGCCGGGTTCGCCATGGGCCAGCCGCCAGAAGCGGTGGCCGGGGGCGGCGGCGGCGAAAGTCTGCTCGGCGGCTGCTGCGGCGGCGGCCAGCGCGTCGCTTTCGCGGCGGGCCACCAGGCCGGGGCCGTGGCTGTCGACGCGCCCGAACAATCCGGTGAGGCGGCCGCCGAAGCGCTCGGCCACATCGCGGGCGGCGGCGATGCGCGTCAGGTCGCGCGTGCCGCCGTCGAGATGGACCAGGATGTCCTTGAAGCTCATGGTGCCCTCGCGTCGTTGTCCCCTCGCAGGGTGGGTGCCTCCGCGCCCTTGTGCCGCCGCTACAAGGCGGCGGGTTAGATCCGCATGCCGCGCCGCTTGAACCATGGTGCCGCCACGCCGACGATGCCGCTGCGGAACAGCAGAACGCAGACGATGAAGATGACACCCTGGATGATGGTCACCCATGAGCCGGCGCCCGAGAAATAGTTCTGGATGCTGACCACCACGAAGGCGCCGACGGTGGGGCCGAGGATGGTTCCCACGCCGCCCAGCAGCAGCATCAGCACCACCTCGCCCGAGGCGTGCCAGTGGACGTCGGCCAGCGAGGCCAACTGGAACACCAGGCTCTTCAGCGAGCCGGCCAGACCGGCGAAGGTCGCCGACAGCACGAAGGCCAGCAGCTTGTAGCGGTCGACCTCGTAGCCCAGCGAGATGGCGCGGGGCTCGTTGTCGCGAATCGCCTTCAGCACCTGGCCGAACGGCGAGTTCACCACCCGGTGCAGGAACAGCAGCGAGGCGACGAACACCGCCAGCACGAAGTAGTACATGGCCATGGTGTCGTTGAGGTCGATCAGCCCGAACAGCCGTCCGCGCGGCACGCCTTGGATGCCGTCCTCGCCGTGGGTGAAGGGGGCCTGCACCGCCACGAAGAACATCATCTGGGCGAAGGCCAGCGTCACCATGGCGAAATAGATGCCGGAGCGGCGGATGGCCAGCCAACCGGTCACCGCGCCCAGGGTGGCGGCGGTGAGCATTCCCAGCAGGATGGCGACTTCCGGCGTCAGGCCCCATTCCTTGGCGGCGTGCGAGGTGACATAGGCGGCGAAGCCGAAGAACATGGCATGGCCGAACGACAGCAGTCCGACATAGCCCAGCAGCAGGTTGAAGGCCGAGGCGAACAGGGCGAAGCACAGGCCCTTCATCAGGAAGATGGGGTAGACGCCGAAAGGGGCGGCCAGCGCCACGGCCAGCAGCACCAGCACCAGGCCGCGCTGGGCGTCGAACCGCTTGGCGGCATCCGGTCGGGTGGTCACGAAGGCGGTCATGGCGTTAATTCCCCTTCCCGAACAGGCCGGCAGGCTTGATCATCAGCACGATTGCCATCACCACGAAGATCACCGTACTGGCGGCCTCGGGATAGACCACCTTGGTGAGACCCTCCAGCATGCCCAGCCCGAATCCGGTGACGATGGCGCCCAGGATCGATCCCATGCCGCCGATCACCACCACCGCGAACACCACGATGATCAGGTTCGACCCCATCAGCGGGTTGACCGAGTAGATCGGCGCCGCCATCACTCCGGCGATGGCGGCCAGCGCCACCCCGAAACCGTAGGTCAGCGTCACCATCACCGGCACATTGACGCCGAACGCCTGCACCAGGGCGGGATTCTCGGTGGCGGCGCGCAGATACGAGCCCAGCTTGGTCTTCTCGATCAGCAGCCAGGTTCCCAGGCACAGCGCGAAGGAGAACACCACCACCCAGCCGCGGTAGGTGGGCAGGTACATGAAGCCGAGATTGGTGCCGCCCTGCAATTCCTTGGGAACCGAATAGGGCATGCCGGAAATGCCGTAGAGCTGGCGGAACACGCCCTCGATCACCAGCGCCAGCCCGAAGGTGAGCAGCAGCCCGTAGAGGTGGTCGAGCTTGTACAGCCGCGACAGCATGGTGCGCTCGACGATGATGCCGAGCGCTCCGACGATCAGCGGCGCCACCAGCAGCGCCACCCAATAGCTGGCGCCGGCGTAGTTCAGCACCAGCCAGGCAACGAAGGCGCCCATCATGTACTGGGCGCCGTGGCTGAAATTGATGATGTTCAGCAGGCCGAAGATCAGCGCCAGCCCCAGGCTCAGCATGGCGTAGAAGGCGCCGTTGATGAGGCCGAGCAGCAGTTGCCCGAACAGGGCCTGGGTGGGAATGCCGAACAGGGTCATCATGGCGTGTGGTCTACTCCGTCCTACTCCCTCTCTCCCGGCGGGAGAGGGGCGGGGTGAGGGGGCCGCCCCTCACCCTCCCACTGCGTGGGTCCCTCCCTCTCCCGCCAGGGGAGAGGGTCGCAAGTGCCGATCCTACTTCTTCACCAGCGGGCAGGTGCTCTCGGACAGCGGCCGGAAAGCCTCGTCGGCCGGGATGGTGCGCAGGATCTTGTAGTAATCCCACGCCCCCTTGGATTCCGAGGGCTTCTTGACCTGCATCAGGTACATGTCGTGGGCCATGCGGCCATCGGGACGCAGCTTGCCGTTCTTGGCGAAGAAGTCCTTGATGGGGATGGCGCGCATCTGGTCGGCGACCTTGATGCCCTCGTCGGTCTTGGCCGCCGCCGTCGCCTTCAGGTAGTGCAGCACCGAGGAATAGGTGCCGGCATGGACCATGCTGGGCATCTTGCCGCCACCCATCTTGGCCGACCAGCGCTTCGACCAGGCGCGGGTGTCGTCGTCGGTATCCCAATAGAAGCCGTCGGTCAGCACCATGCCCTGGGCGGTCTCCAGGCCCAGCGAATGGGTGTCGGTGAGGAACACCAGCAGGCCGGC
This sequence comes from uncultured Rhodospirillaceae bacterium, assembly GCA_903941105.1. Taxonomy (GTDB): domain Bacteria; phylum Pseudomonadota; class Alphaproteobacteria; order Rhodospirillales; family Magnetospirillaceae; genus CAJANL01. The sequence continues at coordinate 32,892 of CAJANL010000233.1, read as the reverse complement.
CAACTGCTGGCCGCTCTGGGTGATGCCGAACTCCTTGGCCTGCTTGATGGCGTTGATGGTGTCGGAGCCGGCGTTGGCCAGGCCGATGATCTTGGCCCCCGACGCCTGCGCCTGCAGCAGGAAGGACGAGAAGTCCGAGTTGGGGAAGGGATGCTTGACGGCGCCCAGCACCTTGCCGCCATTGGCCTTGACCACCTTTTCGGTCTGAGCCTGGAGGTCATGGCCGAAGGCATAGTCGGCGGTGAGGAAGTACCACGTGTCGCCGCCCTGCTTGATGACGGCGGTGCCGGTGCCGACGGCGGTGGCGTAGTTGTCGTAGGTCCAGTGGAAGCCGGTGGGCGAGCACCAGTCGTTGGTGAGCGGCAGCGAGGCGGCGCCGGAGACCAGATCGATCTTGCCCTTTTCCTTGGTGACCTCGCGCACGGCGCGGGCCGCGGCGGTGGTGACCAGTTCGGCGATGGCATCGACGCCCTCGGTGTCCAGCCACTTGCGGGCGATGGACGAGGCGATGTCGGCCTTGTTCTGGTGGTCGGCGGAGATGATCTCGATGGCCAGACCGTTGACCTTGCCGCCGAAGTCCTCCACCGCCATCTGGGCGGCGACGACGGTGCCCTGGCCGGCCAGGTCGGAATAGGTGCCCGACATGTCGGTGAGCACGCCGATCTTGACCTTGTTGTCGGTGTACTGAGCCTGCGCCATGCCGGCCGACAGGGCCAGCGCTGCGGCACTCAGCAGGAGTCTCTTGATCATCATCGGTCGTTTCCTCCGGTTATTGTTAGACACCCAGATACGTCTTGAGCTTGTCCATGTTGGCTTCGAGCTGGTCGTTGAGGATCATGTCGACCACCTGGCCGTGCTCGACCACATAGTGGCGGTCGGCGACGGTGGCGGCGAAGCGGAAGTTCTGTTCCACCAGCAGGATGGTGAAGCCCTGGCTGCGCAGGCGGCGGATGATGTCGCCGATCTGGTCGACGATCACCGGCGCCAGACCCTCGGTGGGCTCGTCGAGCAGCAGCAGGTCGGCGCCGGTGCGCAGGATCCGGGCGATGGCCAGCATCTGCTGCTCACCGCCCGACAGCTTGGTGCCCTGGCTCTTTTCGCGCTCCTGCAGCCGCGGGAACAGCTCGTAGACGCCCTTGAGGTCGAGCCCGCCCGGCTTGACCACCGGCGGCAGCAGCAGGTTCTCGCGCACGTTGAGGCTGGCGAAGATGCCGCGCTCCTCGGGGCAGAAGGCGAGGCCGAGGCGGGCGATCCGGTTGGAGGGCAGCTTGATCAGCTCGTGGCCGTCGAAGCGGATGGAGCCGGTGCGCTTGGCCACCATGCCCATGATGCTGCGCATGGTGGTGGTCTTGCCGACGCCGTTGCGGCCGAGCAGCGTCACCACCTCGCCCTTGGGCACCTCGAAGGTCATGCCGTGCAGGATGTGCGACTCGCCGTAATGGGCGTGGAGGTCGTGGACGGACAGCAGCGGGGGAGGGGTCTCGGTCATCAGTGTCCCCCGTGCCCGGTGCCCATATAGGCTTCGATGACCTCGGGATTGCTGGAGATCTCGGCGTAGCTGCCCTCGGCCAGCACCTTGCCCAGTTTCAGCACGGTGATGCGGTCCGACAGGTCGGCGACCACCGACAGGTTGTGCTCCACCATCAGCACGGTGCGGTTCCTGGCGACGCGGCGGATCAGCTCGGCGGTACGCCGAACGTCCTCGGTGCCCATGCCGGCCATGGGCTCGTCGAGCAGCAGCATCTCGGGATCGAGCGCCAGGGTGGTGGCGATTTCCAGGGCGCGCTTGCGGCCATAGGACAGTTCGCCCGCCGGAGTGTCGCGGAACTCGGCGACGCCCACCGCCTCGATCAACTCCATCGCCCGCGCGTCGAGCAGCGAGAGCGAGGCGTCCGATTTCCAAAACTGTAGCGAGGTGCCGAGCTTGCGCTGAAGCGCCACCCGCACGTTTTCCAGCACGCTGAGATGGCCGAACACCGCCGAGATCTGGAACGAGCGCACCATGCCCTGGCGGGCGATGGCGGCGGGCTTGGCCTTGGTGATGTCGCGGCCGTTGAACAGGATCTGGCCGCGCGACGGTGTGAGGAATTTGGTGACCAGATTGAAGCAGGTGGTCTTGCCGGCGCCATTGGGGCCGATCAGGGCGTGAATGGTGTTCCGCCGGACCTTGAGGTCCACATCGGAAACGGCGACGAATCCTTTGAATTCCTTCGTCAGGCCGCGGGTCTCGACGATGAAGTCCTCGTCCATTCCACCTCCCCAGGTGCTTGCCGGGCCGCTTGAGCGAAGCCTTCGATGGGAAATTAGGCCATCAATCCGAAGCACTGTCAAAGGCCGGGATGACTGGCTGGGAGGACGGAGGGCAAATGAATGCGGAGGGCTACGGTGTTGGCCGTATCCCCCTCCACTGGCCGGCTTCACCTATGGTCCCAGTGCCATCCCGCACGCTTGGTCGTCGAAACTGGACAAGGTGGTGGCGCGCGAGATCTGGGAACAGGTGCCAAAATTGCTGGCGATCGGGGGCGGCGTTAGGGGCGTCAGTAAGTAATGTAAGTCTATCGTATAATAAATTTATCAATCGCATCGGAAACTTCCGCACCTGCTCCGGAATACATATGGTATCCGGAATGGCAGCTGTTCCCGGATTCTTCCTCGCCGCCCCTAATCCAAACATACTCTGTCCTGTTATTGTTTGCGGATTTTAAGCTCTCATACTCACTCATTGAGCTGCGAGAATTTGACTTTGAGCACGCATCTTTCCAGTGGTGGAGAAAAAGAACGGGTATATTGGTGTCGTCTGGGAATGAAATTCCGTTCCTTGATGAACTCATCACTAGGCCGTCAATAAGAGTTCTTTTTTCTCCATTGTGTATATGCTTCCAGAATTCTGTAATGCTGACGGCGCCATTGCTGTGCCCCATCAGCCATATCGGTTTATTGAGCTTGTTTTTGTAATACCGGACAACGCTCTCAATGCGGCTTAGGTGGTCAGATGTTGTTCTTGAAATTGGGTATGCCTCTCCCACCAACAGACGGTCAGGACTATCAAATATGACAACATCGATACTGCCGGAGGTCAAAGACGGGTTGCTCAGGCGCTTGAGTGTATTTCCATAGAATCCACCCAGATCTTTCCGTTCTGGTGTCAAGCCAAGATGACCATCGCCGCCCGGGATCATGATAAGGACTGCCTTCGAGTTCTTACCCGACCACAAGAAAGTTGGAGTCGGCTCGGAGGAGCCGAAAATCCCTTTTTCAATCGGCTCAACAAGGAAGACCTGAGCGGAGCTTGTTGAGGCCCAGGACATTGCCGCGATAATGACGAGTGCCGCTCTTGCCAAGAAGATCATGGTTGCGACCTTTCCCAGAGGGACGGCTGATTTTGCCTTTGTTCGAGCGGCAGCGAGATGGTGAACCTTGATCCCCGTCCCTGTTCCGTTTCGACGCTTATCATGCCGCCCAACTTCTGCGCTTCCGCACGGACGGCGGACAGGCCGACACCACGGCCGGACAACTGGTCGGCCTGGACGGTGGTCGTCACGTTGTCGAAGAACATCAGGTCCAGGACCTCCTCCTCGGTCAATCGCTCCGCCGTGTGAGGCGGGACGAGCCCGAGGTCGACGGCCTTGCTTCGCACGGCTTCGAGGTCGATGCCGCAGCCATCGTCGGTAATGGTCAATTCGAGATTGGTGCCGAGCTTGCGGACAGCGCAGACGATCCGGCCGCACTCATCCTTGCCGGCCCTCAGCCGGGTGTCCGGATCCTCGATCCCATGTGCCACGGCGTTGCGGAAAACATGGATCAGCGATCGGGTGAACGGGGCGAAGACGCTGGGATCGATCCAGACATCCTCGCCGCCGACGATCTCGATCGGCGCCACCTCCTTGTCCAGGCGGGCGGCGATCCGCATGACCGAGCGTCCATGGCTGGCCAGGATGTCGCGCAGGGGTGTCTTGCGCAGATAGCCGATTTCGACGAGCAACCGCCGGATTTCCGCCGCCGCGGTGTCGATGGTCTCGCCACGCAGCAGGCTTGAGGCCAGCTTCTCCAACTGGACCGCCTGCGCACCGGAGATGCTGACGCGCTCGCCCATTTCCAGGAACTCGCTGCCGACGATATCCCGCAGCTGTTCCAGGTCCTTGTCGAATGGCGCCAGTAGCGGCACCGAGGCGATACATGCCGTGATGTCGGCGACGGTATGGCTGTCGATCCGCGTTCGCATCGCGCCCAGGCGTTCTTCGAGAATGTGCAGTGCCTTGGGGGCGTGCTGGAAGCTGAACTGGTTCAGCGTTCCCTTGAAGGTGTGGATTTCGCGGTAGACCTCCTCCAGCATCTGCGGCGCGGGCTGGTGCGAGCGCATTATGGCCGGCAGTTCCACACCGGCGAAGTCGCGGAAGGCGGCCACCGAATCGCAGTAAACGCGGCTGTCGGTCAGCGCGGCAACGACCATCTGGAGAAGCTGGTGGTCGTTCCGGACCTTTTCTTCAAGGCGGCGCTCTTCGGTGATGTCGGTGAGGACGAGCATGATCTGCTTCAGGTCGAGCGCCGAGTACTGGGTCTTGAGAATGCGGTCGCCGAGAATGATCTCCGCCGGCAGCAGGGAGATGAAAAGGGCCTTCTTCACGGCGACCTTCTCCGCCAGCACCATCGGCACGCCAATGCGCATCAGTTCGGCCTTGGGGGCATCCATGGGGAACAGAAGGGTGGTGACGTCCTTTCCTGCCGGGGGCTCCCCCAGCATGGACAGGCAGGCGCGGCTGAATTCCGGATTGACGACAAGGTCGGCGCCGAAGGACAGAAAGCCCTGGCCCGAATTGTCGAGGAGGTTGGCCACCTGCTCGCTCTTGTAGCGGAAGGCATCCGCCATCTCCTCGGCCAAGTCCTTGGCGGCCTTCAGCGCGGCCTCCGCGGCGCGCCGATCGGTGATGTCCTCCACCAGCCAGATCGTCCCCTTCGAAAGGTCGGCGGGATCGATGGCGGCGCCGACCAGTTTGCCGAAGCCGCTTTCGCCGTTCCACCGCCGGATGATGTGCTCGCCGGTATAGGTCTGGCCGATGGCAAGCAGCTTGTAGGCTTCCCCGATGGTCTTGAAGGCCTCGTCGTTCCGCCAGATTTCGCGGGTTTCCACGCCCTCCAGTTCGCCCGGCCCATAGCCGAACAGGCGCTCGGCCGCGCGGTTGGCCCGTGTGATCGTCCTCGTCCGGCCGCTCGCCGACGGCTGGACGACGACGATGCCGAGGGAGGCGTTCTCCAGGATGATTTCCTGTTCGGTCAGGATCTTGTCCAGTTGTTCCGTCTTCTCGATCAGTTCGGCGGTGCGCAGGGCGACGGTCCGCTCCAGGTCGTCGCGATGGCGCTCCAGGTCCTCGTAAAGCAGCGAATTTTCCAGCGAGATCGCCGCCTGCGACGCGAGAAGGTCGAGAACCGCCACGCGATCGGCGGTAAAGGCATGTGAGACGTGGCTGTTTTCCAGATACAGCAGGCCGATCAGCCGCGATTGCTTGACCATTGGCAGACAAAGCACCGACCTGATCCGGTTTTCCTTCAGATAGGGATCGGAGCCGAAATCACTTTCCAGTGTGGCGTCGTCGAGCAGGACGCGGCGCCAGGCGCGATGCACATAGTTGAGGATCTTCGCCGGCAGGGCCGACTCGCTCGGATTGCGGCGCAGCGATTCGACGAGGATGGCGCCGTCGCCCATGCGGGCCTCGGCCACGACGGTCGGCGTTCCGCCGAGATCGACCACCAAGGCACCCCGTTGCGCCCCGGCATTCTCCACCGCGATCCGCAGCAGGGTCTCCACCAACCGGTCGAGCGCGATTTCTCCCGATACCGCCTGCGAGGCCTTGACCACGCTGAGCACATCCAGGTTCTGGAACTGGCCGTGCGTCTCGCCGCTCCCGGCTGGTCGGCTGGAGCGCTCGATCAGGTGCGGGTGTTGGGCGTCGATCTGCTTCACCTTCCCCAGGGCACCCCACTGGGCGTAGCGGTCGCGCGCCTTGCGCAGGTAGGTCTCGGCGATCAGGCCGCGCCCCCGGTCGCCGTAGAACCGGGACGCCAGTTCATAGGCCATCGCCTCGACGTGATGGAAGCCGTTCTCGTGGGCTGAGTGGATGGCATCCTCGTAATGCCGTTCGGCCTGCAGCGGATCGTCACCGATGCGTGCCACTTCCGCCAGGGCCAGCGAGTGGCGGCAGGCGTAGTTTCGCGGACAGTTCGCCGCCCGCTTGGCCAGCAGGTCCACATGCGCGGCCAGCGTGGCGTCCCGATCCTCGGCCGGCACGTCGTCGAGCCCGGCGAGCGTCAGCACCGCCAGCAGATGGTAGGTGGTCTCGGCGACCCAGCCGGTGATGCTCTTCAACGAGGCGGCAGTCTGCCGGCTTCGCTCCAGGGCCTGGCGGTAATCGCCGTGCAGCAGGGCCGCCATCTGGCCCATCAGGTGAAAATAGGCGAGCCCGGTTCCGAACTTGGCGCTGGTCAGTGCCGCCTGCGCCTCGGCACCTCGTTCGACGAACTCGTCGATCCCGGTCTCGCCGGCCAAGCAGGAAACGAAGGCTTCCTGGGCGCGCAGGGTGTGCTGAAGCCCCTTATTGCGGCTCTGTTCCGCGAAGGCGGCATAGGTCATGGCCGATGCGGCGATCTCGTCGAGCGGGGCGCCGCTCTCGAAGGTCAGCCACGAGATTTCGAGGGCGCCGTAGACCGCGTAGGAATAGTCGCCCGCCGCCTGGCACTCGACAAAGCCCTCGCGCAGTAGGTCGATGCTGGAGCTCATGGAATTGCGGCGGCTGTTGATGAAGACGCCGTTGCGAACCAGGATGCGGCCCTTGAGGTCCGGCCGGGACAATATTTCCTGCAGCTTCAGCGCGACGTCGGCATATTGGATGGATTCGTCGATTTCGTCGTACTCGCTGACCAGGACGATCGCGTAGCCCATGTAGACCGAGCACGAATCGCCGGTATTGCCGAGCCGCAGGGTCACGTTCAGGGCATTGAGGACCAGCCAGGAATAAAGGTCGGGTCGGGCGAGGAAGGCGCAGGGCATGGCGTCCGCCAGGATGCCCAGCAGGGCGAGCGCATCCGGATCGGTCATGGCGGGCGCGTCGATCAGCGCCCCGATTTCCCGGCCGCGCAGGTTGGCCACTACGTCGCGTCGCGCCTCGGCGACCACCGCTTCGATTTCCGCCGGCGAGGCGGGACACGCCAGGTCGAACATGCGCAGGGCGGTCAGCGCGACCTCGACCGCTTCGCCATAGCGGCCGGAGACCTGATTGCGCAGGATGAGCTGGCGGTAGGCCCGGGCGCGATCGGCATTGCTCCGGGCTTGGTCGACGATGATGGGAAACAACTCGTCGACCTGCTGGAAATTCCCCAGCAGCAGCTCGCAGCTGGTGCGTTCGAGGGTCAGCCGCAGGGTCTCCTCGTAGTCGTCGTCCCAGGCGGTCGGCGGCAGCAAATCCATCGCCTGGGCGAAGAAGGCGCGGGCCGTCGCATAGGCGGCGGAGGCCTTGGCCCTTTCACCGGCGAGAACGTTTCTGAGCAGGATCTGGCGCCTTTCCCGCGGATCGGCCACTAGTTCCACGGCGATATTGAAATGGCTCACCAGCTCGAAAATCTCGTCCTCGACCTCTGCGGGATCCAGGCAGGCCACCAACCGGCGGCCGATGCGCAGGTGTTCGGCCGGCCGGTCCTCCACCGGAAGCAGCGAATACGCCGCTTCGTGGATGCGGTCGTGGGAGAAGCGGATGCTGTCGCCGCGCCGGATCAGATAGGAGGCCCGCAGCGTCTCCTCCAGGTCCGCGTCCAGTGCGGCCGCTGGCGCGTCATAGACGAACTGCAGCTTGCGGACCGATGCCGTGTTGCCCAGGCAGGCCAGTGTCCGCAAGGCGTTCTGCGTATTTTGCGGCAGGCGCAGGAGCTTGCCGACCATCAGGTCGACGACGTTGTCGGTGAAATTCTTGGCGGCGATCTGGTCGATGTCCCAGTCCCAGCCGTTGGGGCCGCGATGGAGCAACCGGTCGTCGAACAGCCCCTGCATGAACTGGATGGCGAAGAACGGGTTGCCGCCGGTCTTCCGGCCGATGATGTCTATCAGCGGTTGCGCCTTGGCTGGCGGGCAGGCCAGGGTCTCGGTGACCATCTGGCCGAGGGCGCCGAGCGACAGCGGCTGCAACCGGATTTCCGCCAGATGCACCCGGGTGCGGATGGACTCGATGGTCAGGCTCAAGGGGTGGGCTGGCCCGACCTCGTTGTCGCGGTAGGCGCAGATCAGCAGCAGGTTGCGCAATTCGCCGTGGGTGGCCAGGTACTCGAACAGTTTGACACTGCCGGGATCGATCCATTGCAGGTCGTCGAGAAAGAGGACGAGCGGGTGCTCGGCGGTCGCCCAGGTGCTCAGGAACTTGCGGAAGGTGGCGAAAAAGCGGTTTTGCGCCTCGTTCGGCGGCAATTCCGTCACCGGCGGCTGCTCGCCGATCAGCAGCGCCAGTTCTGGAATCAGCTCGGTGATCAGCCGGCCATTGTGGCCGAGGGCGTCCAGGATGGCCCGCCGCCATTCGTCGAGCTGATGCTCGGCCTGACCGAGAAGCTGTCGGATGGAACCCTGGAATGCCTGCGCCCAGGTCGCATAGGGGATGTGGCGCTTGTACTGGTCGAACTTGCCGGAGGCGAACAGCGCCCTCGGCTCGATCAGGGCCTTGTGCAGTTCCCCCACCAGCGCCGACTTGCCGATTCCCGAATAGCCGGCGACCAGCAGGACTTCCAGGCCACCCTTGGTCGTGGCCTGTTCAGCCGCCGCCAGCAGGATGCGTAATTCCTCGTCGCGCCCGTACAGCTTCTCGGGAACGACGAGGTGATCCGGGAGGTCATTGGTGGCGAGGCGGAACTTCGGTACCACCCTGTCCTGTCGCCACGCCTCCAGGCAGGTCCGCAGATCCGCCGCCAGCCCGCTCGCAGTCTGGTAACGGTCCTCCGCCGGCTTGGCCAGCAGCTTCATGACGATGTCGGAGACCGCTTCCGGCAGGTCGGCCCGGAGCTGCGACAGCGGCGGTGGCCGCCGCGCCACATGGAAATGCACCAGTTCTACCGGGTCGTCCGAGACGAAGGGCGGCCTGCCCGCCAGCATCTCGAAGAAGACGATCCCCAGCGAATAGAGGTCGCTCTTGCAGTCCACCGAGCGGTTCATCCGCCCGGTCTGCTCGGGCGCCATATAAATCAGGGTGCCCTCGATCGCCTCGATGGGCTCGGGGGGCATGTGGTGGCGCGGCAACCGCGAGGCATAGCCGAACCCGGTGAAGCGGATGGCGGCGTCACCGGGCGGGATCAGGATATTTGTCGGTTTGAGGTCCTTGTGAAGGATCTCCCGGTCGTGCAGTTTGGCCAGTGACTGGGCGATCCGCAAGGCCAGCGGGAGGAACTGTTCCAGTTCCAGACCGCCTTGTTCCTTGAGAAGGCCGTCGAGCAGCCGCCCGCCCGGGTCCTCCAGAACCATCTGCACCGTGCCGTCGTGCTCGGCCAGCGCCAGGGGGCGCACCGCCCATTCGGCCTCCAGCTTGTCGCGAAGCGCGTATTCGTGGCGGAAGCGCGCCACCAGTGGCGCCGAGGGTTCCGCCTCGATCGGAGCCAGCACCAAAGCGGAGCCGAACGGTTCCCCCAGCGCCCGCCAGCGCACGCAGTCGCGATCGCGGCCAAGCTCTTCCGTCTTGTGCATCTTCAGCAGAAAGGTGTGGGCGTCTTCTAGGCTCAAAATGATGGCCTCTGACTATTTTGGCCGCGCGGGCTGCGTGAAAATGATAGAGCGCGATCCTACATCGCCATCCTACATTTTCAAACGCACCAATCTCACAGGGATGGGCCGGGGCGTCCCGGATGCTCGGCCGGATGCTCGGATAGTCGCCAAAATCGAACAGTCCGGCCGGCATGAGGGCCGCCTCGGCTGTTCCAGCCCGCGTTCGCTTTGCCCGGCTTGCCGAAATGGTTGGCGAGGGGATAGAGTTTCCCCCGGTGATTGAGGGGAGGCGGTGGTCATGAACTGGATGTATGCGTTGGTTCTGCTGTTGGCCAGCGCGGCGGCCGTCCTTCCCGGCGCCGCCCATGCCGACAGCGAGCGCCGGGTGGCGCTGATCATCGGCAACGACGCCTATCGCACCATGAAGCCGTTGGACAACGCCGCCGCGGATGCCAGGGCGATGGAGCGTGAACTGAAGGCGGCGGGCTTCGAGACGGTTCTGAAAACCAATGCCGGCCGCCGCGACATGAACGGAGCGATCGCCGACTTCGCCGAGAAATTGGCCGGTGGTGCGGTGGGGCTGTTCTACTTCGCCGGCCACGGCATCGAGGCCGGTGGGCAGAACTTCCTGGTGCCGGTGGATGCGGTGCTGGAGCGCGAGGCGGATCTTGCCTCGGAGGCCGTCGATGCCGGGCGGCTGGTGCAGGCGATGAAGGCGGCGAAGAACCGCCTCAACATCGTCATCCTCGATGCCTGCCGCGACAATCCGCTCAAGGGACGGTCGAGCTCGCGCGGGTTGGCGGTGCTGCCGGTCTCGGGGGCGGGGATGTTCGTCGCCTATGCCGCCGCTCCCGGTGAAAAGGCCGATGATGGTGCCCGGGGGAGCAACGGGATTTTCACCGCCGAACTGGTCAAGGCGCTGCGCGAGCCGGGGCTGAAGATCGAGGACGTCTTCAAGCGGGCGACCGCCGGGGTGCGGACGCGCACCGCCGGCAAGCAGGTGCCGTGGGTGCAGGCCTCCATCGAGGGCGATTTCTACTTCCGGCCCGCCGCCGGGGCGGAGGCGGTGGCGCCCTCCCTCGCGGCCCCGTCCGGCGAGCCGTCGAAGGCGGCGATGGAGCTGGCGTTCTGGCAGGGAATTCGCGACGGCGGCGCGGCGGAGGATTTCGAGGACTACCTGAGGAAATACCCCAAGGGGGAGTTCGCCTCATTGGCGCGGCGCAAGCTGAAGTCGCTGAAGCCGGAGCCGCAGCAACCGGCGACGGCAAGGCCGCGGCAGCAGGCGGCGGTTTCCCCGTCGCCGCCAGCCCCATCGCCCGCCCGTGGCCGCGGCAATGAGTTCATCGCCAGCGGCAATCCGGTGCTGGATGCCTTGCAGCGCAACATGGTGCCGCTGCAACCCGGCCGCTTCGTGATGGGGACGAACTGATGCCCAGCCTGCGGATGCTGCTCGCCTCGTTGATCCTATCTCTGGCGCTGACCGGCTGTGCGGTGCCGCAGAGGAGTTCCTCGGCATCGTTTGCTTCCTCGCCATCATCGTCTGATGAAAGGCCGGCCCATGCGGTGGATATCTCGACCGCTTTTTCCATCGGCAAGTATGAAGTCACCTTCGCCGAATGGGATGCCTGCGTCGCCGACGCCGGGTGTACCCATCGCCCCGACGACGCGCGCTGGGGCCGGGGTGACCGCCCGGTGATCAATGTCAGCCATGACGACATCACCGGACAGTTCCTGCCCTGGCTGAATCGTAAGCTGGGTCTGACCGGGCGCCGCGATGCCTTCCGCCTGCCGACCGAGGCGGAGTGGGAATATGCCGCGCGGGCGGGGACCATGACCGCCTGGTCGTGTGGTGATGCCGAAGGCTGCCTTGTCGCCACGGCCGTTTTTGCGGCCAACAGCGGCGGACGGACTCAGGTGGTGGGAGGCAAGGCCGCCAATCCCTGGGGATTGCACGACATGCACGGCAATGTTTGGGAGTGGACCCAGGATTGCTACAAGGAGTCCTATGTCGGGGCGCCGACCGACGGCAGCGCAGCATTAGGAAGCAATGCCTGCTATCGCGTCGTCCGGGGCGGCTCGTTAGACAGCTATCCGATGTTCTTTCGTTCCGGCTACCGTTACAGGAACCCCCCAAGCACGCGCATCTACGATCTAGGCTTCCGCCTCGCCAGGACGCTGCCGTGAGGGAGCTTAGGTGCTGAGTCTTATCCTCGTTACCTCTTGGCCGCCGCAGGTGGGGGAGGGGAGGAGCATAGGCGTAAACATGGGGTGAGCGGGGCGATGGTTGACGGGGGTAATGGCCGCCGGTTGGCCCCGTCGTGCAGGGCCACCCGGCGGATGTCTTCTAGCGGCTCGGAGCCGAGTTGCCCGACGAACTGCCGCCCGAATAGGGGCTGCTGGGCGTGCTCGGGGTCATGGAGCGATCGAGGGAATCGCTGCCGGGGCTTTGAGGCTCCTGGATTTCGGGGATCTGTGCCGTCTGGCATTCGGGACGCGGATCGTTGGGGGCGCAGTCGGTGGGGACGTTCTCCGGCGTACCGGGGAGCGAACCGCTGCCCTGGTCGAGCGAGCGCTGCTGTTGCTGCGATTGCGAGGGGCTGCCGGGGTCGGAACCGGGGGCGTTCTGGGCCATGGCCGGAGCGGCGAGCAGGGCGGCCACGGCCGCGGCTGTCAAAATACGGATCATCGCGGGCTCTCCCGTGCTGGTGAAGGACCACAGGCAAAACAGCTCGTGCCTGGCCTGGTTCCTCGTCTACGCCGTCGTCGTGCCCCGTCTCGAACATAAGGGCTCTTTAACATAAGAGTTGTATTATATTATAGCAGGCTTATGGTTTTTCGGACGCTGGAGGCATTCTCATGTCCGACACCAAGGCCCTTTCGATCATCGTCACCAAGGGAACCCTCGACTGGGCCTATCCGCCCTTCGTCCTGGCCACCACCGCGGCCGGCATGGACCTCAAGGTGACGCTGTTCTTTACCTTCTATGGCATTGGCCTGCTGAAGAAGGATCTCGACCTCAAGATCACCACCCTGGGCAACGCCGCCATGGAGATGCCGATGATGGGCATGCACATGGTGATGCCGAACCTCATGGGCGCCCTGCCGGGGGTCGACGGCATGGCCACTGCCATGATGAAGTCGATGATCAAGAAGAAGGGGGTCGCCTCCATCGAGGAGTTGCGCGATGCCGCGGTCGAGATGGGTGTGCGCATGATCGCCTGCCAGATGACCATGGACCTGTTCGAATACAGCAAGGACGACCTTATCGACGGCATCGAGGTGGCCGGCGCCGCCACCTACATCGAGTGTGCGACTCAATCCGGCATCAACCTGTTTGTTTAGCAGGGCAATCGGGTGATGGAGAATAGTCCCGCAGATAAGGCCGTCATTCCCGCGAAGGCGGGAAGCCATGGGTCCAGCAGCATGACTTCGGGCCACGCGCACTCTTTGCCCCCGCCATGGATCCCCGCCTCCGCGGGGATGACGAAAAGGGGGATGGACTACAATCCTTCACCGGATTGCCCCAGTTTGTTTAGGATTAGCCATTGTCGCTGTCGGCGGCCCGTCATACCCTCTGCCGAGGAATTGACGGGAGGACGACGCGATGGATGGCAAGAAACTCGCCGAAGCACTCGCCAAGCACGCCCTGTGGCTCCAGCGCGACCCCGGCGGCGCCCGGGCCAAGCTCGATCATGTGATCCTCAATCGTTATGATTTTCGCGGCGCCGATCTACGCGACATCTCATTCCGCGAGGCCGACCTCAGCTATTGCGATTTCGCCGGCGCCAACCTGTTCAACGCCAATCTGAGCGGTGCCACCCTGCGTGGTGTCAACTTCGCCGGGGCGCGGCTGGAGAATGCCGATCTGTCCCACGCCGACCTGCGCGAGGCGATCATCGAGGGTGCCGACCTCACCGGCACCGACATCTGGCGCACCAACCTGTTCGGCGCGGTGATCGCGCCCGAGACCCTGCATCGGGTGCTGGGATGCGTTGTCCCCAAGAGGGGATAGCCATGAAACGCGTCTTCGTCATGGCCGTCGCCCTGCTCCTTGCCAGCGCCGCGCGGGCCGAGGACGTCATGGTCTTCGCCGCCGCCTCCACCACCAACGCGTTGAACGAGATCGGCGAGGGCTTCGCGGCCAAGACCGGGCACCGCATGGTGGCGTCCTACGCCGCCTCGTCGGTGCTGGCCAAGCAGATCGAGCAGGGGGCGCCGGCGGCGGTGTTCCTGTCCGCCGACCGGAAATGGATGGACTATCTGGCCGACCGCAAGCTGGTGACGGGGCGTGTCAACCTGCTCGGCAATGCGCTGGTGCTCATCGCCCCGGCCGACAGCACGCTCGCTACCGTGGAACTGAAATCGCTGGGAGGCCTGCTCGGCAACGGGCGGCTGGCCACCGGCGATCCCGACCACGTGCCGGTGGGTCTCTATGCGAAGCAGGCCTTGGAGACGCTGGGGCAATGGGCGGCGGTGGCGCCCCGACTGGCGCGGGCCGAATCGGTGCGGGCCGGCATGGCGCTGGTGGAGCGTGGCGAGGTGCCGCTCGGCATCGTCTACGCCACCGATGCGGCGGTCTCGCAGAAGGTCAAGGTGGTGGCCACCTTCCCCGGCACGTCGCATGAGCCCATCGTCTATCCCGTCGCCCTGGTGGCCGGCAGGGACGGCGCGGCGGCGTGGGCGTTCCTCGACCATCTGCACTCCGCGGCGGCCAAAGGCATCTTCGCGCGCCATGGGTTCAAGCTGAACTGACATGCTGACGCCGCTGGAGATCGAGGCCCTCACCCTGTCCATGCTGGTTTCCGGCTGGGCGGTGGCGGGGTCGCTGCCCCTCGGCATCCTGTGTGCCTGGCTGCTGGCCCGGGTGGAGTTCCCCGGCAAGAGCGTGGTGGATGGACTGATCCATCTGCCGCTGGTGCTGCCGCCGGTGGTGGTGGGCTATTTCCTGCTGGTGGTGCTGGGGCGGCGCGGCCCGGTGGGAGGGTGGCTGTACGACTGGTTCGGCATCACCATCGCCTTCACCTGGAAGGGGGCCGCCATCGCCAGCGCGGTGATCGCCTTCCCGCTGATGGTGCGCGCCATCCGCCTGTCCATCGAAGGCGTCGACCGGGGCCTGGAACAGGCGGCGCGGACCCTGGGCTGCGGGCCGGTGCGCACCTTCTTCTCGGTCACCCTGCCGCTGGTGGCGCCCGGCGTGCTGACCGGTACCATCCTGGGCTTCGCCCGTTCGCTCTCCGAGTTCGGCGCCACCATCACCTTCGTTTCCAACATCCCCGGCGAGACCCGCACCCTGCCCATCGCACTCTACGCCCTGACCCAGGTTCCGGGCGGGGATGCCGCCGCCATGCGGCTGTGCGTCATCTCGGTGGTGGTGGCCTTCGCCGCCCTGCTGGCCTCGGAACTGCTGTCGCGGCGCATCTCCCAGCGGTTGAGGGGCTGACGTGCTGGAACTGTCGGTGCGCCGCTGTCAGGGAAGCTTCAACCTCGACGTCGAACTGGCGGCCGGCGCCGGGGTGACGGCACTGTTCGGGCGGTCCGGATCGGGCAAGACCTCGGTGGTCAACATGGTGGCGGGGCTGTCCCGCCCCGACGCCGGGCGCATCGCCGTCGACGGCCGGGTGCTGTTCGACTCCGCCCAAGGCATCGACCTGCCGGTGGAGGCCCGGCGGCTGGGCTACGTCTTCCAGGAGGCGCGGCTGTTCCCGCATCTCTCGGTGCGGTCGAACCTGGAATTCGGCATGAACCGGGTGCCGCCTCCCGAGCGCACGGTGGAGTTCGACGCCGTAATCGACATGCTGGGCATCGCCGAGTTGCTCGACCGCCGGCCGGCGCGGCTGTCGGGTGGCGAGACGCAGCGGGTAGCCATCGGCCGTGCCCTGCTCGCCAGCCCGCGCATCCTCTTGATGGACGAGCCGCTGGCGGCGCTGGACGCCAGCCGCAAGGCCGAGGTGCTGCCCTTCATCGCCGCCCTGTCGCGCCGCTTCGCCATCCCCATCCTCTATGTCAGCCATGCCATGGACGAGGTGCTGCGGCTGGCCGATACCCTGGTGATCATGGACAAGGGCCGCGCCGCCGCCGTGGGCTCGGTGGAGGACCTGCTGTCGCGCACCGACCTGCGGCCGCTCACCGGGCGCTGGGAGGCCGGCGCGGTGATCTCCGGCACGGTGTCGGGCCACGATGCCACCTACGGCACCACCCGGCTGACCTTCCCCGGCGGAATCCTGACGGTGGCCCGTATCGACCTGCCGGTGGGCGCCCCGGCTCGCGTCCGCATCCACGCCCGCGACGTCTCCATTGCCATCGACGCCCCCAGCCGCATCAGCATGCGCAACGTCATTCCGGCGGTGGTGTCGTCGGTGCAGTCGGCCGACGGCTTCCTGGTGGATGTGGTGCTGAACTGCGGCGGCACCGCCATCTGGGCCCAGATCACCGCCCTGGCCCAGGCTCAGCTCGCCCTGGTGCCGGGCATGCACGTCCACGCCCTGATCAAGGCGCTGACCATCGCGCGGGGCGATGTCGCCGGCTGGCGTTAGTGAGTCGTTCTATGCCGGCAAACGCTCGAAGTAACCCGTTCGCTGGTATTCTGCCGCCATTGCGGCGGCGGCCAAGGGCGCGGATGCGCCCGCCCGGCAAGGGGCGAATAGGTGAGTCGCTTCAGTGGCTCGCCGGTATTACGCCACCGGCGGCAGCACCCGCCGCGTCACCGCCCAGCGGCCGAACGGACGGTCGCAGCGCTGCAGGTGGTCGGTGGTCCAGCGGGCGATGAAGGCCCGCACGCTGGCGCTGTCGCGTTCGGCGCAGACGCATTCCGCCTGCATCTGCTTCAACCCGTCCAGCAGGCTGGCGTGGTGGCGTTGGTGGTCGTTGCCGTTGGGATAGTCGGCGTCGGTCATCACCGCTTCCTGGCCGGCGAAGTTGCGGCCGGTATAGCGGATGATCGCCTGGATCTTGGTGCAGGCGCGGAAGTCGCACGGACCGGCCACCCGCCGGCACTCCACCAGGGGCGCGAACAGTCTTTGCAGCAGGTACTGCAGCCCCTCGTTGCCGGCGTCGATTTCCCTGACGCCGGTTTCCTGGCCCTCGGTAAGCGGAGACATGGCCTAACCGCCATCTATGCCTTTGGTCAGATGGAAGTGTAGTCCCCGGTCGCGGTTCCGACAATGCGCATGTTGCCGCGGCGGATCGTTCAGCGGTCGCCCCAGACGTCGTTGGTGACGCCGATGCGCTTCATGCCGTCCTTGGTGGTGATCTGGACATCGGGGAAGCGCTGGCCCGGCCGATGCACCAGCAGCAGGTCGTCACCGCAGAGCGAGACCTGCTTGGTGCGCTTGCGGTCGGCCACGGCGCCGAAGAAGGAGTAGGAGAAGCGCCCGCAGGGCTCCTCGGAGGCGAAGCGCACCGCCAGCGCGTTGCCCCGCCCCGGCCCGAGCCACAGGACGCCGGGAACGATGTCCTCGTCGGAGGCGACATACGGGTTGAGCAGTTGGGCGAGCGGGCCGGAGTCCAGCGCCGCCTTCTTGTCGTAATCGGCGATCTTGTCGGCGCCCATCCACTTGGGCCGATCGACGATTTCCGCAGCCATTGCCTGCGCCCCCACCAATGCCGACAGCGCGACGGCCAATACCCAACGCATGCGATCCTCCTCGATTCCCGCGAGGCGACACTCTCGACGCCTCGGGCCGCTTCGTCAATCCTGTGCTACTCCGCCCGCCGCGACGATGCTAGTAAATAGCGGGCAACCGGCGCAGGAGCGGCCGTGGTCAAGCGTATTGCATTGTTGGGTGTCGGGTGGATTTGCGTGGCCCTGGGCATCATCGGCGTCGTCGTCCCTGTGATGCCGACGACACCGTTCATGCTGGTGGCCCTGTGGTGCTTCGCCCGCAGCTCCCGGCACTTCCATGCCTGGCTGCTCCACCACCGCCTGTTCGGCCCGCCGCTGCAGAGCTGGGAACGCCACGGCGTCATCCCGCCTACCACCAAGCTTGTCTCGGTCGGCGCCATGACCGCCAGCGTGGTCTACGTGGCCGGCTTCACCGACGCCCCCCGGTTCGCCTGGGCCTCCATGGCGGTGGTCTGCGGCCTGACCGCCCTGTTCATCCTCAGCCGGCCGGGTCGGCCGCCGGAGTAAGAAGAGGCTGTTCCACCGCGGAAATTTTCCGCCGTCCGCCAGAGGATTTGCGACTGCGCATCGGCCGTCTTATGCTCCAGACGATTAGACCCTGGTGGAGCGAGAATCGGTGCCGGCGGAAGACGCATTGCGGACAGTCGACCGCGCCCGTTCCCCGGTGGCGGGGTGGTGCTGGCGGTGTTATCGCAGCCTCGCCCCCCTCGCGGCCCTTCTAGGTCTGGTCTTCGCCATGGATCAGTGGCTGTTGCGATCCGGCATTCTCGACATCGATCGTTTCGCAGCCATGACCTGGGCGTCGGGATGGCATGCCAATTACCGCGAAATGGCGCTCCGTTTTGATCCATCCCGGCCGCAACTGGTGATTGCCGGCAATTCACGGGCCGAGAACGTGTGGAGCTCCTATGTCGATCCCGTGGTGCGGGCGGCAGCATTGCCGCATCAGGTCGCCAATCTTGGTATCGGGGGAGGAAGTGCGCCGCTGGCGTGGCTGGCCATGCACGACATGACGCCGTTCACCCGACGATGGCCGGCGAATTCCAAGCTGGTGTACCTGCTGACGGCGTCCGACCTGTCCAACGTTCCGGTCAATCAGATTGCGTC
This sequence comes from uncultured Rhodospirillaceae bacterium, assembly GCA_903941105.1. Classification (GTDB taxonomy): domain Bacteria; phylum Pseudomonadota; class Alphaproteobacteria; order Rhodospirillales; family Magnetospirillaceae; genus CAJANL01. The sequence goes on along the minus strand of CAJANL010000233.1, from coordinate 14,440 downwards.
GTTTCCGGCCGGACGAGAATTCCTGTCGCAGTACTATTCCGCCGATGAACTGGAGCGGCTGGCGTCGGAGATCCCACTCAACCAGCTCACTGATCCGCTGTTGCGGCGGCTCTATCCGCTGTCGGGTATCATCCAATACGTCATCAAGATATCGAGGCTCACTCCCGAATGGTTCGTCAACCTCCAGAGGCTGCGGTTCCAGGAGGTCGTTCTTATCGATCGCAATTTCAGCAATATGGCGGCGCCTCCTCCCACGGAATGCGTTTCGAAATTGGCGGCATTCCATCCAGGCGCGGTTTGGGCGTTCGATTCCATGGCTGAACACTTCGGCAAGGATCTGATCGTCATCGTCGCACCGATCCGTGCGGCGGAAGCGGCCTGCGAGGCTGGGCAGTTGGCCACGGTTCTCGCCCATGTGCGAGATGTGCGGTCGCGGACCGGGTTGCGATTGATCGAGGACCCGGCCACCGTCATGGATCTTCCGGACTCGGTCTGGGATAAGGACCCGACCCATCTCAAGACCGATCTCGGCCGCGCCATTGCGGCCAAGGCAATCGTCGAGTTGATCCGGTGACGTTCAACTCGCTGGGTTTCCTCGCTTTCCTGATCGTCGTTCTGCTGGTCTTGTACGGCCTGCCGGGCGAGCGGCTGCGGCAGTGGGGGCTGTTGCTAGCCTCCTATGTCTTCTACGGCACCTGGGACGCCCGCTTCGTGTTCCTGTTGGCCGGCGTCAGCGCCCTGGGCTATTGCGGCGGCGTCTGGGTCAGGCGTCTCGACGGGAGTGGCCGGGGCTGGCCGTTGGGACTCTGGGTCGGGCTGCTTCTGTCGCCGCTGCTGTTCTTCAAGTACACCAATTTCATCGTCAGCAACGCGGCCGCGTTACTCCTGCCATCGGGGGGCGTTGCGCAGCATTTCGACATCATCCTGCCTATCGGTGTTTCGTTCTTCACCTTTCAAGCCATCAGCTATGTGGCCGATGTGGCGGCCGGGCGACTGGCTCCCGAGCCGTCGATTCGCCGATTCGCCACCTATATGGCGTTTTTCCCCCATTTGGTTGCCGGCCCGATCGTTCGAGCCCGCGATTTTCTGCCGCAGCTTCATGCTCCGTGGCGGGCGCCCAGTAGGGCCGTGGTGGGGTTTGCCCTGACCCGATTCCTGTGGGGCTTGTTCAAGAAACTTTGTATCGCCGACCATCTTGCCCGTTCCATTGTCGATCCGGTCTTCGGTAATCTGGCGCAGGCCTCGGGCGGTGCGATCATCCTTGCCACATTTGCCTTCGGCTTGCAGATCTACGCCGATTTCTCGGCTTATGGTGACATGGCTCTGTCGCTGGCCCGCCTTCTCGGCTATCGGCTGCGCGAGAATTTTGACGCCCCGTACCTGGCGACGTCCGTCCGCGATTTCTGGCGTCGTTGGCATATGTCGCTGTCGCTGTTCATCCGTGATTACGTCTATGTCCCGCTGGGCGGCAGCCGCGGGCTCTCACCTTGGCGAGCGGCGCTCAACGCCCTGTCCGCCATGGTGTTGTGCGGTATCTGGCACGGTGCCGCATGGAACTTCGTGGCGTGGGGCGCTGTTCACGGTTGCGCGCTGGTCCTTCAGCGCCTGCTGCCGTCCCTGCCGGTCATGGCCGTGGTCGGCTGGGTCGCCACCCACGCCTTCGTCATGGCGGCGTGGTTTCTTTTCCGTATCGAATCCACGGCGGATGTTGCCATCCTCGCGGGCAAGCTCCTTGCCGGAGGGTGGAAACCCGGCGACGTCTCCCGGGATTTCTTGCCGATCCTGTTCGTCGATGCGGTGGTTGTATATGGCGAGCAGGCCATCATAAGGATGTGGCACGGCAGGCGGATGCCCAACCGGGCCAAGATCCGGTTGGCGCGGATGGTTCCCGCTCAGGTGCTGATGTCGTGCGCCTTGGCCGTCCTGGTCGTCCTGTTCATGGATCGCACAATGACCGCGTCGGCGTTCATCTACTTCCAGTTCTAGCCTGTCTGGGATGGGTACGGGAAAGCACCAACGCCGTTCCCGCATCCGGGCGGCCGGAGACACCGCCATGTTGGGGCGATGGTTGCAATAAGGGCCGGATTCTGGCACTTTCCCGCCGGCGTTCCTTGAAATGGCGGCGAGGTTACAGTCGGTGCAGCACGTGTCCGTTACGCCCGAGGGTCAGAGACGTTGCAAGCTGCTGCTGGTGCGGGTTCCCGAATTTGAATTCGATCTTTGCCAGGACGATGTCCGTCATGTCAGTTCCGCCTCGCTGGATGTGCCGCTCGGCGTCACCACGCTTGCCGCCGTCCTGCGGGATGCCGGAAAACATGACGTCAAGATCCTCGATCTTTTCGCAATAAACATCGACGCCATCCGGGAATACATGATGGATCGCAATCCGGCCTGCATGGCCGTGATCACCGACCACCTCGTGTCCGCCATCCGGGAGTGGCAGCCCGACATTGTCGGCTTTTCCGCACTGTACCTCTTCCAGCACAGCATCGTCCGGCATCTGAGCCGCAAGGCGAAGGAAGAGGCGCCGGGCGCCGCCGTCTTCCTGGGCGGCTATTGTACCCTTGCCCCCGAAATTCTGTTGCCGGACCTGCCCGATGTGGATGTGGTCTTCATGGGCGAGGCGGAACTGACGCTGCCCATGGCTCTCGACTGCTACAACCGTGAGTCGGAGTTGGAAAAGGTTCCGTCCATCGGCTTCCGCCGCGCCGACGGGAGCTACCACTACAACGCCGAGAGGCTGCAGGTCGCCGATTTCACTGACGTCCCGCGCCCCGCCTATGAACTGCTTCCGCTCCATATATACGATCGGGTCTATGGCGAGCGCGTCCTGTCCATGATGACGTCGCGAAGTTGCCCCAACGCCTGCAGCTTCTGCGCCTCGTCGCTCTATGGCGCCCGTGGCTTGCGGACGCGTCGGCTGGACCGGCTCGTGGCCGATCTCAGGCACATGCGCGACGAACTCGGCATGACCCGGCTGATCATCCGCGATGATTTCTTCAACGGCAACAAGAAGCACTGCAAGCAATTCCTTCGCGCCATCATCGAGCACGGCTTCGTGACGAGCTGGTGCGATAGCAGCAGCTTTCACGTCAACAGCCTGGATGAGGAATTCCTCGATCTGTGCAAGGCCTCCGGCTGCGACCCCGCCATCTTTGCCATCGAATCGGCGTCGCAGCGGGTGCTGCGCGAGGTGATGAACAAGCGGGTCGATCTCGATCACGCGAGGCGGATGGTGTCGTACTGCCACAAGATCGGCCTGCCGATCGAAGCCTATTTCGTCATCGGCAATCCGACCGAAACCGCGGATGAGATCCTGCAGACCATTGAATTGGCGGAAGAACTCGGCTGCGACAACGCGGTGTTCTCCATCGCCACCCCGCTGCCGGGAACCAAGTATTACAGCGATGCCCTCAGTGCCGGGCTGATGAAGAATGACATCGCCACGCTGGCCAATCTCAAATTCGTCAACGTCAATCTCTGTTCCGACGAGTTCTCGCCGCAGTGGCTGAAAGACACCCAGTACGAAGCCAATATGCGGGTCAATTTCTACGGCTACCGATACCTGAAGGGAGGGGCCAGCGATCTCCAGATCGCGGTCCGCCGGTTCGAGGGGGTCCACAGCCAGTATCCGTTCCACGTCGTCGCCGCCCTGCTGGCCGGGTACGCCCATCAAAGGCTGGCGAACATGGAGGCGGCGGCCCGAATGTACCAGAGGGTCGAAACCCTGCTGCAGGACCCGGGCCTCGCCGAGGTCTACGGCCGGTTCATCGCGTGGCCCAACCCGGCCAACGATGCCTATCGCGAATGGAAGCGCGCGGCCGGTTGAAGTCTTGGCGGCCGACTGCATCATCCTGCATGCTTTTACGGCCATCCGGTCTTTCCGGCTGGCCGTTTGGATTAGGGTGGAAACCCGATCTCGATTCTTACCAAAGCCGGGGCCGCGCGGAAAATGAGGAATCCTGCGAGAATCCCATTGTTTGCGGATTGACGCTCCCCCCCCGCCGAATTATGCTCCCGCTCATCCTATTTCGGTAGTCGGCTCCAATCGACTATCACGAATGGTTTAATGAAGGGGGCCATCAGGTGAACAAGAACGATCTCGTGACGGCCGTGGCGAGTGCGGCCGGTCTGTCCAAGTCCGATGCGGCCAAGGCTGTCGACGGCGTTTTCCAGGCGATCACCGACGCCCTTAAGGGCGGGGACGAAGTGCGTCTGGTTGGTTTCGGTACTTTCGCGGTGGCCAATCGCGCCGCCTCGGAAGGCCGCAATCCTCGCACCGGTGCCAAGATCACCATCCCAGCCTCGAAGCAGCCGAAGTTCAAGGCTGGCAAGGGACTGCGGGACTCGATCCAGTAACCGTCTTCCGAAAGGAAGCGCGTTGGATTGATGCCGGCCGTGGCAACGCGGCCGGCATCGTCGTTTTTTGCGCCGGGCAGGGGAGTGGTGAGCCATGTATATGCGGAACCTGACCGAGGCGCAGAAGAAGGTTCTTATCAACCTCGCCTACCGACTCATGGTGGCGGACCACCGGTTGCGCATCGAGGAAAGCGAGCTGATCGCTGCGCTGGAGAATGAATTGGGCGTCGGATCGCGCATGAGCGACGACGAGGTGCGGGCCCATCCCGACCTGTCGCTGCTGACCAACCGTGAAAGCCGCGTCTGCGTCATGCTGAAACTCTACGCCATCGCCTATTCCGATGCCGAGATGCATCAGGCTGAGATTGGCCGGCTCCGTACCTACGGCCACCAATTCGGTTTCGATGATGCCACGCTCGACCGTATGGATGCCTGGGCCCGCAGCCACCTCTTCTTGGTGCGCGAGGCCGAGGCCATCTCGCGGGGATAGGGGCGCGCCCTCCGCTTGCCGATGTCGCCGCTTGCTGATATAGACGGCGGCAGGGCCGGGCGGTTAGCTCAGCTGGTAGAGCGCCTGCTTTACACGCAGGATGTCGGCGGTTCGAACCCGTCACCGCCCACCACTCTTTTCAATGCGTTAACAGGGGGCGGAAAAGCTTTTCCCACCATCCTTCATCTCGTCACCCCCGCGAAGGCGGGGGTCCATGTTGGGGCAAGGACTGGCATTTACCCCCATATGCTGTGCTGCCGGACGCATGGATTCCCGCCTTCGCGGGAATGACGAAAGGAAAGTTGAGCTTTTCCGCACCCTGCTAAAGTGTGACCCGGTCTTTTGTGACCGTGCACGGCCGATTCGTCCAGCCCTTCGCCGTTGCCGTCGGGCGCTGTCGGCAAAACGTTATCTAAATCCCGCCACAATGCAGCCATAGCATCTCATTGACGGCACCCCAATAATCGGTGCCGGCAGGGGGATGCCATGGAACCAAATGGGGCTGAACGATGCCGGACATGCCGGAACTTCTGGCGTGAACACTGTCTCAGCCTGCCAGCGCAGCTCGGTCATGCCTTCCGTGAGCCCGGGCTTTGCCGCCATTTCGCCGACGGGGCCAAGGAGGGGGCGCGGCGAGACTTCCCGGATCTTCCTCGGGATAGCGGCGACTCTTGACGCACCTTTCATCCCTGGAGCTGTGCAGGCCAGGGGCCGGAACCGATACAATCTCTCCCGCCACTCCATTCGGACTTGGCCAAGTACACCTAAAGTCCCACGCAAAGGAGTGGGGTGGCCCATTTCTTTGGTCCAGGGTGATCCTACACTCGGATGAGCATTCTCATATTTATGCGACCAGGTGTAGGGAAAAGGAGCGAGCCTTCGCCTTGTCGGCAGCTCCCATGTGATGGGGCGGAATAGGCAAAAATCGCATCTTGCGGGCCATGTTTGCTTGACAGGTCATGGCCCCTGGATTACACCACGCCTACCCACGCGGGTGGCCGCGTTTGGGGGTGTAGCTCAGTTGGTTAGAGCGCCGGCCTGTCACGCCGGAGGTCGCGGGTTCGAGCCCCGTCACTCCCGCCAGCCGCCCTTGGTCGCTTCCCGGATGGGGAAGGGCAGGGCGGGTGGGACGGCGGCTTGTGTCTGGTCTGTTGCAGGAGGGGACTCCCGATCGGCGTTCACGGACTGTCGCACATCCTTTGATTCCGCTAGGGCAACCGTCAAAGTGCCTCTCACTTGAACTAGCCGGACCGGGGTTGGCGTCGCCGCGAGCGCGGGGATGTCTCGCTTGAGGCTGCCTCCTTTATAAAGGGGGAACGATTGAAGGGCTGGGACGATGGAAGCTTGGCTGCTGGAATACCTGCCGATCCTGATGTTTCTCGCGATTGCCATGGCGATTGCGGTGATCGCGGTGGGCGCATCGTGGTTGGTGGGGCGTCAGAAGCCCGACAGCGAGAAGGCCTCGGCCTACGAGTGCGGCTTCGATGCCTTCGGGGACGCGCGCGGCAAGTTCGAGGTGCGTTTCTATCTGGTGGCCATCCTGTTCATCATCTTCGACCTTGAAGTGGCCTTCCTGTTCCCGTGGGCGGTGGCCCTGGGCAAGTTGGGGCTGTTCGGCTTCTGGTCGATGATGCTGTTCCTGGGCGTACTGACCATCGGCTTCATTTACGAATGGCGAAAGGGAGCTTTGGAATGGGAGTGAACTCCTCCATCTCCGACGTCGTGACGCCCACCCACGCCGAGCCGCTGCCCCCCGGGCCGGCCCAGGCGCAGTTGCTGCGGGCCGTCACCGACGAGATTTCCGACAAGGGCTTCGTGCTGGCCAACCTGGACAAGGTGGTCAACTGGGCGCGCACCGGCAGCATGTGGCCGATGACCTTCGGCCTGGCCTGCTGCGCCGTCGAGATGATGCATGCCGGTTGTGCCCGCTACGACATGGACCGCTTCGGCATCGTCTTCCGGCCCAGTCCGCGTCAGTCCGACCTGATGATCGTGGCCGGCACCCTGACCAACAAGATGGCGCCGGCCCTGCGTCGCGTCTACGACCAGATGGCCGAGCCACGCTACGTCATCTCCATGGGCTCCTGCGCCAATGGCGGCGGCTATTACCACTATTCCTACTCGGTGGTGCGTGGCTGCGACCGGGTGGTGCCGGTGGACGTCTACGTGCCGGGCTGCCCGCCCACCGCCGAAGCGCTGATCTACGGACTTTTGCAGCTGCAAAAGAAGATCCGGCGCACCGGTTCGATCCTGCGATGAGGCCCGGACAATGACGCAAGCGTTGAAGGATCTGGGCGACTACATCGCCTCCGCCATGCCCCAGGACGTGCTGGGGACCGAGGTCAACCGCTGCGGCGAGCTGAGCCTCACCGTGCGGACCGCCACCATCACCAAGGTTCTGACCTTCCTCAAGGACGATTCCGCCTGCCTGTTCAAGCAGCTGGTGGATCTGTGCGGTGTCGACTGGCCGGGGCGCGAGCAGCGCTTCGACGTGGTCTACCACCTGCTGTCCATGAAGCATAACCAGCGCGTGCGGGTGAAGGTGCAGGCCGACGAGGACACCGCCGTCCCCTCGGTGACCGGTGTGTTCAAGTCGGCCGGCTGGTTCGAGCGCGAGGCGTGGGACATGTATGGCGTGCGGTTCTCCGACCACCCCGACCTGCGCCGCATCCTCACCGACTATGGGTTCGAGGGGCATCCGCTGCGCAAGGACTTCCCGCTCACCGGCTATGTCGAGGTCCGCTACGACGACGAGCTGAAGCGCGTGGTCTACGAGCCGGTCAAGCTCACCCAGGACTACCGCAGCTTCGATTTCCTGTCGCCCTGGGAAGGCCCGCTGCCCGGCGACGAGAAGGCGGAAGGGAACAGCTGAGATGGCCGAGACCCAGATCCAGAACTACACCATCAATTTCGGCCCGCAGCACCCGGCGGCCCACGGCGTGCTCCGCCTCATCCTTGAGATGTCGGGCGAGCAGGTCGACCGCGCCGACCCGCATATCGGCCTGCTGCATCGCGGCACCGAGAAGCTGATCGAGAACAAGACCTACCTCCAGTCGACGCCATATTTCGACCGCCTCGACTATGTGGGGACGATGAACCAGGAGCACGCCTTCGTGCTCGCCACCGAGAAGCTGCTCGGCATCGACATCCCGCTGCGCGCCAAGTACATCCGCACGCTCTACGACGAGATCGGGCGCATCCTCAACCACCTGCTCAACGTCACCGCCTTCATCTTCGACGTCGGCGGCATGACGCCGCTGCTCTACGGCTTCGAAGAGCGCGAGAAGTTGATGGAGTTCTACGAGCGCGCCTGCGGCGCCCGCCTCCACGCCAACTACTACCGTCCGGGCGGCGTCGCCTGGGACCTGCCGGCGGGGCTGATCGAGGACATCCTGGCGTGGTGCGGCACCTTCCCCAAGGTGCTCGACGACATCGAGACGCTGGCCACCAACAACCGCATCTTCAAGCAGCGCACCGTCGACATCGGCGTGGTGACGCCCGAGCAGGCGCTGGACTGGGGCTTCACCGGCCCCAACCTGCGCGCCTGCGGCTATGCCTGGGACCTGCGCAAGTCGCAGCCCTACGACGTCTACGACCGGATGGATTTCGACATTCCCATCGGCAAGCACGGCGACTGCTGGGACCGCTATCTGGTGCGGGTGGTCGAGATGCGGGAAAGCGTCAAGATCATGAAGCAGTGCTGCGAACAGATGCCCGCCGGTCCGGTCAAGGTGGACGACCGCAAGATCTCGCCGCCGCCCAAGGCCGAGATGAAGCGTTCCATGGAAGCGCTGATCCACCACTTCAAGCTGTTCACCGAGGGCTTCCACGTGCCCGCCGGCGAGGTTTACGGCGCCGTCGAGGCGCCCAAGGGCGAGTTCGCCGTCTACCTCATTTCCGACGGCACCAACAAGCCGTACCGCTGCAAGATCCGGCCGCCGGGATATCTTTCCCTGCAAGCGCTGGACCTCATGAGCAAGGGGCACATGCTGGCCGACGTGGTCGCCAACATCGGCTCCATCGACATCGTTTTCGGCGAGATCGACCGATGAGTAACGAACCGACGTCTTTTGCCTTCACCGACGACACCATGGCCAAGGCCCGTGCGGTCATCGCCAAGTATCCCGACGGCCGTCAGCAGAGCGCGGTGATGCCGCTGCTCGATCTGGCGCAGCGCCAGGAGGGCTGGGTCAGCCGCGCGGCCATGGAATACATCGCCGAGATGCTCTCCATGGCGCCGATCCGGGTCGAGGAGGTGGCCACCTTCTACACCATGTACAACCGGCAGCCGGTGGGGAAGTTCCACGTCCAGGTCTGCACCAACCTGCCGTGCTGGCTGCGCGGCTCCGACGACGTGGCGGCTTCGGCCAAGGCGGCGCTGGGCGTCGAGTTCGGCGACAGCACTGGCGATGGGCTGTTCACCCTGTCCGAGGTGGAATGCCTGGGCGCCTGCGTCAATGCGCCGATGATGCAGATCAACGACGACTACTACGAGGACCTGACCGCCGACAGCACCAAGGCGGTGCTTGAGGCGCTGAAGCGCGGCGAGACCCCCAAGGCGGGACCGCAGGTCGATCGTCAGTTCTCATGCCCCGTCGGCGGTCCGACCACGCTGACCGAGCTCACGTTTGAGGGGGGGAAGGCCTGATGTTGCGCGACCAGGATAGAATCTTCACCAACCTCTACGGCTTCCACGACTGGCGTCTCAAGGGCGCCAAGTCGCGCGGCGACTGGGACGGCACCAAGGAGATCCTTGCCAAGGGCCGCGACTGGATCATCGAGGAGATGAAGAACTCCGGCCTGCGCGGCCGTGGCGGCGCCGGCTTCCCCACCGGGGTCAAGTGGTCGTTCATGCCGAAAGTCGAGGGACCGCGGCCGCACTTCCTGGTGATCAACGCCGACGAGGGCGAGCCCGGCACCTGCAAGGATCGCGAGATCATGCGCTTCGACCCGCACAAACTGGTCGAGGGCGCTCTGATCGCCTCCTTCGCCATCGGGGCGCATGCCTCGTACATCTATATCCGCGGTGAGTTCATCCGCGAGGCCGAGAGCCTGCAGATCGCCATCGACGAGGCCTATGCGGCCGGCCTGCTGGGCAAGAACGCCTGCGGCTCGGGCTGGGACTTCGACCTCTATGTCCATCGCGGCGCCGGGGCCTATATCTGCGGCGAGGAATCGGCGCTGATCGAGAGCCTGGAGGGCAAGAAGGGCCAGCCGCGCCTCAAGCCGCCGTTTCCGGCCGGCGTCGGCCTTTATGGCTGCCCGACCACGGTCAACAACGTGGAATCCATCGCGGTGGCGCCGACCATCCTGCGTCGCGGTGCCGCGTGGTTCGCCGGGCTGGGGCGGCCGAAGAATTCCGGCACCAAGGTTTTCTGCATCTCGGGGCACGTCAACAGGCCGTGCAATGTGGAAGAAGAGATGGGCATCTCCATGCGGGAGCTCATCGAGAAGCATGCCGGCGGCGTGCGCGGCGGCTGGGACAACCTGCTGGCGGTCATCCCCGGCGGCTCGTCGACCCACATGCTGCCCAAGTCGGTGTGCGACACCGTGCTGATGGACTTCGACAGCCTGCGCGAGGCCCGCACCGGCCTCGGCACGGCGGCGGTCATCGTCATGGACAAGTCCACCGACGTCATCAAGGGCATCGCCCGCCTCAGCCGCTTCTACATGCATGAGAGCTGCGGCCAGTGCACGCCCTGCCGCGAGGGCACCGGCTGGATGTGGCGGATGATGGAGCGCATGGCCACCGGCAACGCCGACATCTCCGAGATCGACCTGCTGGAGCAGATCACCAAACAGGTCGAGGGTCACACCATCTGCGCCCTGGGCGACGCCGCCGCGTGGCCGATCCAGGGTCTCATCCGCACCTTCCGTCCGGAGATGGAGCGGCGCATCAACGAGTTCCACGCCAAGTCCCGCGCGGCAGCCGAGTGAGAGACGAACAATGCCCAAGCTGACCATCGACGGCAGGGAAATCGAAGTCGAAAACGGCACCACCATCATCCAGGCGGCCGAGCTGCTGGGGATCGAGGTGCCGCGCTTCTGCTACCACGAGCGCCTGGCCATCGCCGGCAACTGCCGCATGTGCCTGGTGGAAGTGGAGAAGATGCCCAAGCCGGTGGCCTCCTGTGCCCAGCCGGTGGGTGAGGGCATGGTGGTCCACACCGACACGCCCACCGTCCGCAAGGCGCGCCAGGGCGTCATGGAATTCCTGCTGATCAACCATCCGCTCGACTGCCCCATCTGCGATCAGGGCGGCGAGTGCGATCTCCAGGATCAGGCCATGGCCTATGGCGGCGATCGTGGCCGCTACAAGGAAGAGAAGCGCGCCGTCGAGGACAAGGACTACGGTCCCCTGGTGCAGACCTGGATGACCCGTTGCATCCAGTGCACCCGTTGCATCCGCTTCGTCTCCGAGATCGCCGGCACTCCGGTCCTGGGCGGCCTCGGCCGCGCCGAGCACCTGGAAATCACCCGTTATGTCGGTGCGGTGGTGTCGTCGGAATTGTCGGGCAACATCATCGACCTCTGCCCGGTGGGGGCGCTGACCAACAAGCCGGCGGCCTATACCTACCGCGCCTGGGAATTGAAGAAGACCGAATCGGTGGATGCCATGGACGCCGTCGGCGCCGCCATCCGCGTCGACACCCGCGGCAACGAGGTCGTCCGCGTGCTGCCGCGCGTCAATGACGACGTCAACGAGGAATGGTTGGGTGACCGCTCGCGCTTCGCCTGCGACGGCCTGAAGCGCCAGCGCCTCGACCGCCCCTATCTGCGCGGCAAGGACGGCCGCCTGGCTCCGGTCACCTGGCCCGAGGCGCTGGCCGCCGTTGCCGCCAAGGTCAAGAAGGCCAAGGGCGAGATCGCCGCCATCGCCGGTGATCAGGCCGACGCCGAAGCCATGATGGCCATGAAGGACCTGATGGCCGGGCTGGGCGCCGTCAGCCTGGATTGCCGCCAGGACGGCGCCAGGCTCGACGCCACGGTGCGCTCGTCCTATCTGTTCAACACCACCATCGCCGGTATCGAAGAGGCCGACGCGCTGCTGGTGATCGGCTCCAATCCGCGCAAGGAGGCGCCGGTCCTCAACGCCCGCATCCGCAAGCGCTGGATGAAGGGCGGCTTCAAGGCAGCCGCCGTCGGTCCCAAGGCCGACCTCACCTTCAAGCATGAGTGGCTGGGTGACAGCCCGGCGGTGCTGAAGCAAATCGCCGACGGCACGCACCCGTTCTTCCAGGTGCTGAAGGCCGCCGCCAAGCCCATGCTGATCATCGGTCAGGGCGCCCTGACCCGCGCCGATGGCGCCGCCGTGCTGGCGCTGGCCCGCAAGCTGGCCGAGGCCACCGACATGGTCAAGGACGGCTGGAACGGCTTCAACGTGCTGCACACCGCCGCCGCCCGTGTCGGCGGCCTCGACCTCGGCTTCGTGCCGGGGCAGGGGGGCCGCGGCACCGCCGGCATCATGGCCGGTGCCGAGAAGGGCGAGGTCGAGGTGGTGTTCCTGCTGGGGGCCGACGAGATCGACATGAAGGGCCTGGGCAAGGCCTTCGTGGTCTATCTCGGCAGTCACGGCGACGCCGGTGCCCATCGCGCCGACGTGGTGCTGCCCGGCGCCGCCTACACCGAGAAGTCGGCCACCTACGTCAACACCGAGGGCCGCGTCCAGCGCACCCGCCTGGCGGTGTTCCCGCCCGGTGAGGCCAAGGAGGATTGGCGTGTGATCCGCGCCCTGTCCGACGCCGTGGCCAAGCCGCTGCCCTACGACTCGCTGAAGGGCCTGCGCGAGCGCATGGCCGCCGTCAACCCGGTGTTCGGCCGGCCCGACGAGGTGGCTCCGGCCGCCTGGGGCAAGTTCGGCACCGAGGCGGCGCTGTCCGAGGCGGCGTTCGTCTCGCCCATCGACAACTATTATATGACCGACCCGATCAGCAGGGCGTCCAAGACCATGGCGGAATGCACCAAGGCCTTCGGCGGCGGCTGTGGCTGCAACCACAAGAAGACGGGGACCCATGGTTGACCTTCTCTCCGGGCTGTTGCCGCCCATGATCTGGCGCCTGCTGGTCATCGTCCTGCAGATCGTCGTCATCATCGTTCCCTTGCTTCTCGCGGTGGCCTATCTGACCTATGCCGAGCGCAAGGTCATCGGCGCCATGCAGATGCGCAAGGGACCCAACGTGGTCGGTCCCTTCGGCCTGTTGCAGCCCATCTGCGACGGACTGAAGCTGTTCCTCAAGGAAACCATCATCCCCACCGGGGCCAGCCGGGCGGTGTTCATCGGCGCGCCGATGCTCACCTTCTTCCTGTCCCTGGTGGCATGGGCGGTGGTGCCGTTCGACGCGGGCTGGGTAGTGGCCGACATCAATGTCGGCGTGCTGTACCTGTTCGCCATCTCCAGCTTGGGCGTCTATGGCATCATCATGGCGGGCTGGGCGTCGAACTCGAAATACGCCTTCCTGGGCGGCCTGCGCTCGGCGGCGCAGATGGTGTCCTACGAGGTCTCCATCGGTTTCGTCATGATCTCGGTGCTGCTGACGGCGGGGTCGCTGAACCTGTCCGAGGTGGTCACCTCGCAGACTAAAATGTGGTACATCCTGCCGCATTTCCCCATGTTCCTGGTCTTTCTGATCTCCGGCTTGGCCGAGACCAACCGCGCGCCGTTCGACCTGCCCGAGGCCGAGGCCGAGCTGGTGGCCGGCTATAACGTCGAGTACTCGGCGATGACCTTCGCCCTGTTCTTCCTCGGCGAATACGCCAACATGATCCTGATGAGCGCCACCACGGTCATCCTGTTCATGGGGGGCTGGCTGCCGCTGCCGTATCTGGGCTGGCTGCCGATCCCCGGCATCGTGTGGTTCGCCGCCAAGATCGCGTTCGTTCTTTTCATCTTCCTGTGGGTGCGCGCCACGTTCCCGCGGTACCGCTACGACCAGTTGATGCGCCTGGGCTGGAAAGTGTTCCTGCCGCTGTCGCTGGGCTGGCTGGTGCTGACCGCCGGCGTGCTGGTGGGCTTCGGCCTGCTGCCGAATCAGGGATAGGGAGCTGGCAATGTCGTTCCTCGACCGTACCGCACGCGCCTTCCTGCTGACCGAGCTCGTCCAGGGCTTGGCGGTGACGCTGGGCTATATGTTCAAGCCGAAGGTGACCATCAACTACCCCTACGAAAAGGGGCCGCTCAGCCCGCGCTTCCGCGGCGAGCATGCGCTCCGCCGCTACGCCAGCGGCGAAGAGCGCTGCATCGCCTGCAAGCTGTGCGAGGCCATCTGCCCGGCCCAGGCCATCACCATCGAGGCGGAGCCCCGCGAAGACGGCTCGCGCCGGGCGCGGCGCTACGACATCGACATGACCAAGTGCATCTACTGCGGTCTGTGCCAGGAGGCCTGCCCGGTGGACGCCATCGTCGAGGGTCCGAACTTCGAGTTCTCCACCGAGACCCGGGCGGAGCTGATGTACAACAAGCAGAAACTGCTCGCCAACGGCGACCGCTGGGAGGCCGAGCTGGCCTTCCGCATCGCCGCTGACGCGCCGTACCGCTGAGAGGGCAACCGGCATGTTCACGGCTCTCGTCTTCTACATGTTCGCCGGCATCCT
>CAJANL010000232.1 GCA_903941105.1 uncultured Rhodospirillaceae bacterium | reverse complement strand
GCAACGACCAGGCCGCCTTCGACGTTCCCGGTGGACGGATGGTGATGACCACCGACGGCTACGTCATCAGCCCGCTGTTCTTCCCCGGCGGCGACATCGGTTCACTCTCAGTGCACGGTACCGTCAACGACGTCGCCATGGCCGGCGCGGTGCCCCTGTCCCTGTCGGCCGGCTTCATCATCGAGGAAGGTTTCCCCCTGGCCGACTTGAAGCGCGTCGTCGACTCCATGGCGAAGGCTTCGAAGGAGGCCGGCGTGCCGGTGATCACCGGCGACACCAAGGTGGTCGAGAAGGGCAAGGGCGACGGCATCTTCATCACCACCGCCGGCATCGGCATGGTGCCCCCCGGCGTCGAGATTTCCGGCGACAAGGCGCGGCCCGGCGACGCCATCCTGGTCTCGGGCACCATGGGCGACCACGGCGTCGCGGTGATGAGCCAGCGCGAGTCCCTGGGCTTCGAAACCGCCATCCTGTCGGACTCGGCGGCGCTGCACACCATGGTGGCCGCCATGGTGGCCGAGGTTCCGGGCATCCGGGTGCTGCGCGACCCGACGCGGGGCGGGCTGGCCGCCACCCTCAACGAGATCGCCGCCCAATCCGCCGTCGGCATGTTGATCCGCGAGGCCGCCGTGCCGGTGCGCGCCGAGGTGCGCGGCGCCTGCGAGCTGCTGGGCCTCGACCCGCTCTATGTCGCCAACGAGGGCAAGCTGATCTGCATCTGCGACCCGGGCGACGCCGACCGGCTGCTGGCGGTGATGCGGGCCCATCCGCTGGGGGGCAACGCCGCCCATATCGGCGACTGCCGCGCCGACAGCCACCACTTCGTCCAGATGGAAACCGCCATGGGCGGCATGCGGGTGGTGGACTGGCTGGCCGGCGAGCAGTTGCCGAGGATCTGCTGATGCGTATTCTCCTCCTCTCCCACGCCTTCAACAGCCTGACCCAGCGCCTGTGGGTCGAGCTGTCGGCACGCGGCCACGACGTTTCCTGCGAGTTCGACGTCAACGACGCCGTCACCATCGAGGCGGTGGAACTGGCCAAGCCCGACGTCATCGTCGCCCCCTTCCTCAAGCGGGCCATTCCCGAGCAGGTGTGGCGCCGCCACCGCTGCCTGGTGGTGCATCCCGGCCCGGTGGGCGACCGGGGGCCGGCGGCGCTCGACTGGGCCATCCTGGAGGGCCGCGAAGAGTGGGGCGTCACCGTGCTGCAGGCCGAGGCCGCCATGGACGCCGGCCCGGTGTGGGCCAGCCGCGGCTTCGCCATGCGCGACGCCAGCAAATCCAGCCTCTATCGCAACGAGGTCACCGAGGCCGCCGTCGCGGCGGTGCTTGAAGCCCTTGACGCCAAGGACGGCACCCCGCCGCCCGACGGCCGCTGGAAGCCGGCCTGCCGCCAGGCCGATCGCGCCATCGACTGGGCACGCGACGACACCGCCACCGTGCTGCGCAAGATCCGCTCGGCCGACGGCACCCCGGGGCTGCTCGACCGCATCTTCGGCCGCGAGGTCTATCTCCACGACGCCCACCCCGCCGAAAACCTGGAGGGCACGCCCGGCATCATCGTCGCCCGCCACGGCGGCGCCATCGCGCGCGCCACGGTGGACGGCGCGGTGTGGATCGGCCATCTCCGCCGCCGCGACGAGCACGCCCTCAAACTGCCCGCCGCCGTGGTGCTGGGCGACGAGGCCATGGACGGCATCCCCGAGGCGCCCGGCTACCACGACATCTGGTACGACGAGCGGCACGGCGTCGGCTTCCTGCATTTCCCCTTCCTCAACGGCGCCATGAGCACCGATCAGTGCCTTCGGCTGCGGAATGCCTTCCACAACGCGACGCAGCGCCCGACACGGGTGATCGCGCTGATAGGCGGGCCGGATTTCTGGTCCAACGGCATCCATCTCGGCACCATCGAGGAGGCCGACAGCCCGGCCGAAGAGTCGTGGCGCAACATCAACGCCATGAACGACCTCTGCCGCGACATCATCACCTGTGGCAGCCACTTCACCATCGCCGCCATGCAGGGCAACGCCGGCGCCGGCGGAGTGTTCATGGCCCTGGCCGCCGACCTGGTGCTGGCCCGCGAGGGCGTGGTGCTCAACCCGCACTACAAGGGCATGGGCAACCTCTACGGCTCGGAATACTGGACCTACCTGCTGCCCAAACGCTGCGGCAGCGCCCAGGCGGCCGAGGTGACCGGCGCCCGCCTGCCCATCGGCGGCGGCGAGGCCGAGCGGCTGGGCCTGATCGACACCCATTTCGGCCGCACCCCCGCCGAGTTCCGCGAGGCGGTCGAAGCCATGGCCGGCGCCATCGCCGAGGACCCCGGGCTGGACGAACGCCTCGCCGCCAAGCGCCTGTCGCGCGCCGCCGACGAGGCAGAGAAGCCGCTGGAGGCCTATCGCACCGAGGAACTGGAACAGATGAAGCTGAACTTCTACGGCTTCGATCCCAGCTACCACGTGGCGCGGTTCAACTTCATCCATAGGGTGCCGAAAAGCCGCACGCCGCTGTATCTGGCGCGACATCGCACGCTGGCCACTTGACGCGAGTGGGGATTGCGGCCTTAGCTGCGGCATGAGCTCCGTACAGACCCTCACCGTCGCCAACGAAGAGACCGAGATCAGGCTCGACCGTTGGTTCAAGCGCCATTTCCCCGACGTCAACCACGGCCTGCTGGAAAAATGGCTGCGCAGCGGCAACGTCCGCGTCGATGGCAAGCGCGCCAAGTCCAACCAGCGGCTGGAGGCCGGTCAGGAAATCCGCGTCCCCCCCATCCCCGCCCCGCCGGCCCCCTCGCAGGAATCCCGGCCGGTGGTGATCGACGAGCGGATGGCGCGCGACCTGATGGACTGCGTCATCTACAAGGACGATGACATCCTGGCGCTGAACAAGCCGCCGGGGCTGGCGGTGCAGGGCGGCACCGGCATGTCCGACAAGCATATCGACGCCATGCTCGACGTGCTGAAGTTCGAACGCTTCGAGCGGCCGCGCCTGGTGCATCGCCTCGACAAGGACACCTCGGGCGTGTTGGTGCTGGGCCGCACCCCCGCCGCCGCCGCCAAACTGGCTGCCGCCTTCAAGGGCCGCGCCGCGCAGAAACTCTATTGGGCGCTGGTGGTGGGCGTGCCGAAGATTTCGCAGGGCCTGATCGACGCGCCGCTGGCCAAGCTGCCCGGCCGCGCCGGCGAGAAGGTGGCGGTGGACGAGGACGCCGGCAAGCGCGCCGTCACTCTCTACCGGGTGGTGGACAGCGCGCTCCGCCGCGCCGCCTGGCTGGAAATGCAGCCGCGCACCGGCCGCACCCACCAATTGCGCGCCCACTGCCTGCTGCTGGAGACCCCCATCCTGGGCGACGGCAAATACGGCGGCAAGGACGCCATCATCGAAGGCAGCGGCATCTCGCGCAAGCTGCACCTGCACGCCCGCGCCCTGCGCCTGCCGCATCCCAAGGGCGGCACACTGGAACTGACGGCCGAACTGCCGTCGCACATGGCCGCCAGCTTCGCCTTTTTCGGCTTCGAGGAGCGGCAGGCGGGCAAGCCGTTCGAAGCGTTCGACGAGGATTAATCTACCCGATCGCCATGTCGGTGAAGTACTCGCGGGTGAGGCTGCGCAAAGTGGTGGCGAGGCAGTCCTCGTCACAGGCGGCGATTTCGGCGTGCAGGGCCGCGGCCCGGGCGACGAAGACGTCGAGCAGAGCGGGGTCGAAATGGCCGCCGCGCCCCTCGGACATCACCGCCAAGGACTTATCCACGGACATGGGCTCCTTATAGGGCCGTCGCGAGGTCAGTGCGTCGAAGACGTCGGCGATGGCGAAGATGCGGGCGTTGATGGGAATGTTCTCGCCGGCCAGTCCGTCCATATAGCCTGAGCCGTCGAATTTTTCGTGGTGATGCCCGACCACGTCAGCGGCGTCGTCCAGCCACTCGAAGCGACGCACCACGTCGATGCCGTGGTTGACGTGGGTCTTCATCACGGAAAACTCGGCCTCATCCAGCTTGCCCGGCTTCAACAGGATGGCATCGGGGATGGCCAGCTTGCCGATGTCATGCAGGAAGGCGCCCTTGACCAGGGCCTGGATCCGGCTGGGCGGCACCCCGACCGCCTCGGCCAGGCGAACGGCGTAGAGGGTGACCCGGTAGTTATGGCTGCCGGTGTCACTGTCACGCTTGGCGATGGCGCTTCCAAGCGCCTCCAGGGTGCCGAGATTGGCGTCCAGCAACGCCTGTGACCGCGCCAACAGGCCGCGATTCAGCCGCACGATGATGGGATAGAGCAACCCCGTCGTGGCCAATACCGCCAGAATGACGGTGATGACGGCGCGGACCGCGTCCCGCGTGGCGGCGTCGAGGCTGCCCGGGGTGATGCGGTAGACGCCCTCGAACCAGCCGACGACGGCGCCCTCGACGACCAGCGGGGTCACCACCTGGAGGTATAGCCGCTTCTCCACCACATGCTTCGTATACCAGCTGTCGCCGATGGGCGGAAAATGATGGATGGAACGGTCCACCGCCGACTCCAGGCCGACCGCATCGGCGGCGGTCGCCTCGGCAACCGGCTTGCGGTCGCGGCCATAGACCTCGACGATGGAGAAATGATCCTTGGCCATCCGGGCATGATCGGCGACGAAACTGTCGAGCGCCACCTGAGCCGCCGGGGCGGTGTCCGAGCCGAGGGTGAGCGGCAACATGCGCTGTAGGTCGCGGGCCGCCTCGACGGCCTGATCGACGAACTCGTCGTCTATGCGTTCCAGTTCGTGCCAAAACACCGCACCGCCCAGCAAAACGGCGATGGCCAATCCGCCCACCGCCAGACGAGTGGCCAGACGGCGGTGAAGTGATGTCGCGCCGTCCGCCAAGGGCTCATGCCCCGCTGGCGAGGTCGGGCAGCAACGGCGGCGCCGGCTTGGCGGCCGGTGCGGACGCGGCCACTTCGGCGGCGGCGGCCTTGGCCGCCAGGACCTGCGCCGCCTGTTCGAGGGCGGCGTCGGCGCCGCCCGGAGCAGCCGCACCATCGTCGGGCTTCTTGGCATCGCGGCGCAGTGCCCGCAGCTTCTGGTCCAGCGCGGAGATGTTCTGGCGGTCGCTTTCCACCGCCTTGACCCACTCCGCCCGCTCCTTGCGCAACAACTCGCCCATCTCATCGAAGCGCTTACTGAGAGGATCGGTCATCTCGGCGAACTTGCGGGCGTTGTCGCTTTGCATCGCAAGCTTGATCTTCTCGATTTCTTCCAGAAGATCACGCTTGATCCAGCGGCTTTTTTTGTCGAGTTCCTCGGCCAACTTGGTGAAACGCTCGTCGACGTCGGCGCTGATCTGCACCTTGAGTTCGTAGGCATTCTTTACCAGATTCGCCATATACATCATCAGTCCCCCCCCGACCACCAGGACGACGCCGGCGGCCAGGCTGATGATCAAGACGACGGAAAAGCTCATCCGGGAGGCGCCCAAGCGAGAGGGAAGAATTGACGACTGGGCTAATGTCCTCCAACCGAACAGCCATTGCAAGAGACCTTCCCGTGAACCCCCAGCCCCTCGCGCTGCCCTCTTTTCGCCACGACCGGAGTGAAGGATGATAGGGTGACCAGCGGCAGGAGGGCAGGCATGAGCGCGTTTTCGGAATGGATCAGGGCGCACGGCATCACCGAGGTGGAATGCCTGGTGCCGGACATGTCGGGGGTGGCCCGCGGCAAGATCGTGCCGGCCCACAAATTCGTCTCGATCGCGGAGAACCGGGGCCTCCGGCTGCCGGAAAGCATCTTCGTCCAAACCATCACCGGCGATTACCCCGAGGAGGACGTCACCAGCGTCGCCAACGGCGACATCTACCTGCGGCCCGACCCGGAGAGCCTGCGCCAGGTGCCGTGGTACGACGAGCCCACCGCCTGCGTCATCAACGACTGCTTCCACGTCGACGGCCGTCCGGTGGAGATGGCGCCAAGGCAGGTTCTCAAGCGGGTCCTCAGCCTCTACCACGGCAAGGGCTGGCAGCCGGTGGTGGCGCCCGAGCTGGAATTCTTCCTCACCAAGCAGAACACCGATTCCGACTATCCGCTGGAGGCCCCCATCGGCCGTTCGGGGCGCGCCGAGACCGGCCGGCCGGCCTATGGCGTCGACGCCATCAACGAGTTCGACCCGCTGTTCGATCAAATCTACAGCTACTGCGAGATCCAGCGGCTGGAGGTGGACACCCTGTCCCACGAGGCCGGCAACGCCCAGATGGAGGTCAATTTCGACCACGGCGACGCCCTCGAACTGGCCGACCAGACCTTCCTGTTCAAGCGCACCGTGCGGCAGGTGGCGCTGCGCCATCAGGTCTATGCCACCTTCATGGCCAAGCCCATGCAGAACGAGCCCGGCAGCGCCATGCACATCCACCAGAGCCTGGTCGATACCGAGAGTGGCCTGAACCTGTTTTCCAACGCCGACGGCACCGATACCGCCATGTTTCGCTGGTTCATCGGCGGGTTGCGCAAGTACCTGCCGGCGGCCATGCTGCTGTTCGCCCCCAACGTCAACTCGTTCCGCCGCCTGGTGCCCGACTTCGACGCCCCCATCAACGTCCACTGGGGCCGCGACAACCGTACGGTCGGCCTCAGGGTGCCGGAATCGGGCGCCGCCGCGCGCCGGGTGGAGAACCGGCTGGCCGGGGCCGACGCCAACCCCTATCTCGCTTTCGCCGGCTCGCTGGCCTGCGGCTGGCTCGGTATCCAGCAGAAGATCGACCCCGGCGAGCCCATCGGCGGCTCGGGCTATACCCGCGCCCACTCACTGCCCCGCCACCTGCCCGACGCGCTGGAAAAGATGAAGGCCGCCAAGGCCCTGCGCGAAATCCTCGGCGACGAATTCTGCGAGGCCTACATGGCGGTCAAGGAAACCGAGTGGGACGCCTACCAGCGGGTGGTCTCAAGCTGGGAGCGGGAATTCCTGCTGTTGAACGTATGACCACGGCGCCGGAAGACTGCCCGGTCCGCGACAGGTGCAAGCGGGCGCAGCGGGATGCCTGCCGGGAGTGCCACGAGCGGCTACCTCACCGCTCTCCCTCTCCCCTGGCGGGAGAGGGTTCAGTAACTACCCCGCAAACGCCGCCAGATTCCGCCGGATCCGCTCCTTGACCGGCTCGCTGGCCGGCGGCGCGGTGAAGTCGCGGCCGGTCACCATCTCGAACAGCGCGATGTATTTGCGGCTGAATTCCACCAGCGTGTCGTCGGGAATGGCCGGAATGGGGTCGTGGTAGGGATCGCAGCGGGCCGCGATCCATAGCCGCAGGAACTCCTTGTCGAGGCTCTCCGGCTCCTCGCCCCGGTGGTGGCGGTTAAGGTAGGACTCGGCCAGCCAATAGCGGCTGCTGTCGGGGGTGTGGATCTCGTCCGCCAGGGTGATGCGGCCCTCGGCGTCGAGGCCGAACTCGTATTTGGTGTCGACCAGGATCAGGCCGTGGCGGGCGGCGATGTCGCGGCCGCGCGCGAACAGGGCCAGCGACAGGGCCGCCAGATCGTCCCATTGCGTCGCCGTCAGCAGGCCGCGCTCGACGATCTCGGCCGGGCTGACCGGAGCGTCGTGGCCGCCCACCGCCGCCTTGGTGGTGGGGGTGAGGATGGTTGCCGGCAGGCGGTCGTTCTTGCTCAGGCCATCGGGCAGCCTCACCCCGTACATCTCGCGCTTGCCGTCGCGGTACATGGGCCAGATGGAGGTGTCGGTGGAACCGGTGATGTAGTCGCGCACCACCATCTCGATGGGCAGCATGTCGAGCCGCCGCCCCACCACCACATTGGGATCGGGGTAGTCGAGCACATGGTTGGGGCAGATGTCGCGGGTGGCCTCGAACCAGAAGCGCGCCGTCTGGGTCAGAACCTGCCCCTTGAATGGCACCGCCGCCAGCACCTGGTCGAAGGCGCTCTGGCGGTCGGTGGAGACCAGAATGCGCCGCCCGTCGGGCAGGTCGTAGCAGTCCCGCACCTTGCCGCGATAATGGTTGGGCAATTCAGGGAAATGCGCGTCGGTCAGCACGGTGGGGATAGCGGCGCGGATGATGTCGGCAGGCAGCATGGACGAAGCCCTTCCATAGCGAGGCCTCGTTTATGGACCAATTCGTCGGGGGATTGCAACGCAGGGCAGGCGAATGCTAATTGGTCACACCACTTGAACCGGACCCAGCCCATGCCCCGTCGCTCGGCCCAAGCCTCGCTCGCCTTCTCCTGCGCCGGCCATGCCTATGCCCACCTCTTCGAGCCCATCTTCTTCATCGCTGCCCTGGTGCTGCCCGGCGAGTTCGGCATGTCCTACGAGGAGGTGCTGGCGCTGGTGGTGGCCGGCAAGCTGCTCTACGGCCTGCTCGCCCCCCTGATGGGCTGGCTGGGCGACCGCTGGAGCACGGTGGGGATGATGGCGGTCTACTTCCTCGGCCTGGGTGCCTCGGCCATGATGGTCGGGTTCTCGACCGGTCCGTGGTCGCTGGCGGTGGCGCTGGGCTTCATCGGGCTGTTCGGCTCCATCTACCACCCGGTGGGCATCGCCTGGCTGATCCGCAACGCCGTCAATCGCGGCCGCGCCATCGGACTCAACGGCGTGTTCGGCGGCATCGGCCCCGCCCTGGCCGGCCTGATCGCCGGAGTGCTGATTGCCGCCTCGGGCTGGCGGGCCGCCTTCGTGGTGCCGGGAGTGATGGTGTTCGCCACCGGGCTGGCATTCCTCGTCCTGCTGCGGGCCGGCGTGGTGGTCGAGGCCAAGGCCGACCGCAAGCCCGAGCCGGCCGCCGACCGCGGCGACACCATCCGGGCCGGGCTGGTGCTGACGGTGACCATGCTGAGCGCCGGGCTGATCTATCAGGCGACCCAACCGTCGCTGCCCAAGTTGTTCTCCGAACGCCTGGGCGATGTCGGCGTGCTGGGCGCGGCCGGCGCGGTGACGGTGGTCTACCTGCTGGCCGGGCTGACCCAGATCCTGGCCGGCCACCTCGCCGACCGCTACAGTCCCAAGCGGCTTTACGTCGTCGCCGCCCTGGTGCAGGTGCCGCTGCTGCTGCTGGTGGCCTCGGGGAGTGGGCTGTCGCTGGTGGTGCTGGCGGTGCTGGCGGTGAGCTTCAACATGGCCGGCATCCCGGCCGAGAACCTGCTGCTGGCGCGCTATACCCCGGCCAGATGGCGCGGCACCGCCTTCGGGCTGAAATTCATCCTGTCGTTCGGCGTGTCGGGCCTGGGGGTGCCGCTGGTATCGGTGATGCGCGGCGCCACCGGCGGCTTCGAGGCGCTGTTCATGCTGCTTGCCGCCGCCGCCGCCCTGGTCGCCCTGGCGGCCACGTGGCTGCCGTCGGAGAGGAAAGAGGCGGTGGCGGCGGCGGAGTAGCTCACCCCTGGCGCACCGCCCCCAGGAAGGTGGAGACCTCGCGGCGAAGGGCTTCCGCCTCGGACAGCAGTTCGTCGGCGGTGGTGAACATGCCGGTGGCCATGTCGCCGGTGGCGGCGGCGGCCTGCGACACCTCGTCGATGCTGTGCATGATCTCGCCGGTACCGGCGGCGGCATGGCGCACATTGGCGACGATATCGTGGGTGGCGGCGGCCTGCTGTCCCATGGCCTGAGAGATGGTCTCGATCACCCCGCCCATGCGCTCCACCGTCTCGCCGACGGTGCGGATGGTGGTGGCGGCGTCGCGGGTGATGGTCTGGATGCCGGCGATGTGCGAGGAGATCTCCTCGGTGGCCCGCGCCGTCTGGGTGGCGAGGTTCTTGACCTCCGAAGCGACCACGGCAAAGCCCTTGCCCGCCTCGCCCGCCCGCGCCGCCTCGATGGTGGCGTTGAGCGCCAGCAGATTGGTCTGGCCGGCGATGGCGTTGATCAGGGTGACGATCTCACCGATGCGCCTGGCCGCCTCCTCCAGCCCCGACATGGTCTGGTTGGCGGAGCGAATGCCGCTTACCGCGTCGGCGGCGACGGTCACCGTGGTCGAAACATGCCGGCCGATTTCGCCGATCAGCCGGCCGAGGTCGTCGGTGGCGCCGGCGACGGTTTCCACATTGCCGGCCGACTGCTGCGCGGCGGCGGCCACGGCGGCGCCGCGCGCGCTGGTCCGTTCGGCATTGCCGCGCATGGCCTCCGCCGCGCCATGGACCTGGCGCACCGTGGCCAGCACCGTTTCCAACGTGTGGTCCATGGTGGCGTTGAAGGCCTCGGTCAGGCTGTCGCGCCGCGCCACCGTGGTGGCCTGCTGGCGGCGCTGGGTCTCCTGCTCGGCTTCCAGGCGCGCCGCCTTCAGCATGTTGTCGCGGAACACGTCCACCGTCCGGGCCATGTCGCCGATCTCGTCACGGCTGTTGCGCGAGGGAATCTCGATGGCGGTCTCGCCGGCCGCCAGCCGCCCCATGGCCGAGGTCAGGGCCTGCACCGGCCGCGAGATCATCCGGGTCGCCGCCGCCACCACCACGCCGCCCAGCGCCAGAAAGGCCGCCAGGGTGGCGAAGTAGCTCAGGCGGGCCGAGGCCTCGGCATCCACCGCCTGACGGTGCACCATCTCGGTGCGCTGTTCGGCGAAGGCGGTGAAGGTGCTGACCGCCGTGGCCAGGGCGGCGCTGGTGTCCTCGGCGTTGTTCATCAGCGCCAGGGCGGTGAAGTGGTCGCTGGAGGCAAGGTCGAGGGCGCTGTCCACCGAAAAGGAGAACTCCTTGAAGCCGCCCTGGATGGCGTTGACCAGATTGGTTTCGTCGCCGCCCTTGACGCCCTTGGCGTAATCGCCCAGCAGGGTGTTGAGCTGCGTGATCTCACCGCGAATCTGCTTGTCGAGCGCCTGAGTCTTGGCCTTGTCGGTGCGGTCGGCATACCAGCCGATCAGACGATAGGTATTGGACTGGATGGCGGTGCTCAATTGATCGACACGGGCAGCGAAGTTCGAGCGGGTGAAAGAGACGCTGTACAACTCCTCCAGGGCCGCCGACTGCCGGCCCATGCCGCTCTGGAAGGTCAGCGCCAGCACCAGCATCGAGGCGAACAGCACCGCCGGGGCCAACAGGACCTTAACGGCAATACGGGTATCGGCGAATCTCTGGGCGAGCATGGGCGGTGCTTTCCGGCTGGAAATACGGTATATCAGTACCGATTTGCCAGATTAATGAATGATGAATGCCGGAGTCAATGGGTGCGTATTCCCCACTGGGTCAATAGGCCGTGGCGCGATACAGGGTCGGATCGGCCAAGACCGGGGCTATGACCTCGGCGAGCAGGGCGGCCCAGATCTCCACGCCGGCGGGACTGTCGATGAGATCCTGGCGGATCTCGAACGAGATATGCGGCAGGCCGGCGGCGCCGGCGTGGGTATCCAGCGTGTAGTTGATCTCGCGCCCGGAATAGGGCTGGTTGTCACCCACCATCAGATCGGGCCGGCCGGACAGCGTGCGCAACACCGGCACTGCCATGCGCGGATCGCGGTTCCACAGCACTCCCACATGCCAGGGGCGCGGCTGGTCGTTCAGCCGGGGCGTGAAGCTGTGCACCGCCACCACCGCCGGGGCCGCCCCGTGCCGCCACATCTGGGCCAGCCGCCGGCCGATCTCATGGTGGTAGGGCCAGAACCAGTCCTCGGCCCGGCGTTCCGCCTCGGCATCGCCGACGGCGGCATTGCCCGGCACCACCACGCCGCACGAGACCGCCGGAATGGACCCCGGATCGCCCAGTTGACGGTTACAGTCGATCACCAATCGGCTCACCCCGGCCAGCACCGCCGGGCAGCCCAGCCGCGCCGCCAGCCGCCGCGACACCTCGGCGGCACCGATGTCCCAGGCGATGTGGGCCGTGCCGTGCTCCGCCGCCAGGCCGAGCGCCCCCAGGCCGGCAGGGATACGGTGCGATGCGTGGTCGCAAATCACCAGCACTCGCGAGTCTTCGCCGCCATCAAGCGATACAAAGGGGGAAATCGCGCCACCGTGGTCGGGGATGAACGTCAGCATGACCTATACTATAGCGTCTCTGCCGCCGTCCCACACTACAAGAGACATCCCAATGTGCACCACGTTTGCTTCCTCCGGATAGGTTGTAGCACCGGCACCGCGCATCTAAAGTGACTGGCAGGGGAATGTTCAAGGATTGGGCGATGCACGGCCACATTAATATATCGACACTGAGCGAGCTCGAATGTCATCGGGCCGTCGACCGCCTGGGTCTCCTCAAATGGCTGGGCAGCTTCTCTGTCGGGGACGACGCGGTGGATTCGCAGCACCGCCGGTTTTTCGACCTCGCGGCGACAATTCCCATGCTGATCGACAGCGATGCGCCGGACGCCGAGGTGCGTGCCGCCATCCGGATGCTCCACACCGACGCCATTAGCCACTTCACCCAGGAAGAGGCGCTCCTTGCCGAGATCGCCTTCACCGGCACCGACCGCCACCGCATCGCCCACCAGGATTTGGCCTATGCCTTCTCCGAACTTGTCCGGGAAATCGACCGACAGGAAGATATCCATGCCCTGGGAGCCATCGCGCACCAGATGGTGATGGCGCTGCTGGAGCACATGCTGAGCGAGGACATGCTGTACAAGAGCCACCTCATGCGGTCACGGGGTCTTTGACGAGCCGCCGATAAGGCGCCGCCTGGAAAGAAACAGCCCTCGCCGGGCGCTCGCTTGGCCGCAGCCCCGGTGAGCGGCTCAAGCCAGGAACGGCTCGACCACCTGAAGAAAGGCGGCGGGTGCGTCGACATGCACCCAGTGACCGGCCCCCGGCACCGCCTCGATCGCCGCGCGGGGGAACAGGGTGTGGATGGCGGGCCGGTGTTCTGGCCGCACATAGTCCGAATCGGCACCGGCGACGAACAGCGCCGCCCCCTGATAGCAGGCCCCAGCCGGCTGCTGCGGGAAGGCCAGCAGGTCATCCATATGGGCCCCCAGCACCGCCAGATTGGGGCGCCAGCGGTAGCCGCCCTCGCCGCCCTCCAGATTCTGCATCAGAAAGGCCCGAACCGCCGGATCGGCGATGTCGGCGGCCAGATGCCGCTCGACGTCGGAGCGCTTTGCCGAGGCGCCCAGCGGAGCCGCGCGCATGGCCCGGACATAAGGGGCGAAGGTATGCCCATAGGCCGCCGGCGCGATGTCCACCACCACCAGACGCTCCACCAGTTCGGGCCGCGACAGCGCCAGCACCATGGCCGCCTTGCCGCCCATGCTGTGCCCCATCACCGCCGCCGGCCGGCCGAGGGTCTCGATAAATGCCGCCACCTCGCCGGCCATGAACGGGTAATCCATGACTTCGGCCCAGGGCGAGCCGCCATGGTTGGGCAGATCGAGGGCGAAGGCATGGCGATGGCGACCCAAACGCTTGACGAATGCGCCCCAGTTGCGCGCCGAGCCCAGCAGCCCATGCAGGATGACCAGCGGCCGGCCTTCGCCGGCTTCAAGATACTGGAGATGCATGATCATAGACCCTTTCGTCAGCCCCGAGCCGCCATTGCGGCGGCGGCCAGGCGAGCCCCCGGCGCGGGACGGATGACAAGATCAATCCACGTTGGTGCGCATGATCAACATGCCCACCTTGGTCTCCAGCCGGCCGATGCGCTTTTCCAGTTCCTCGACGGCGCGACCGACGCGCTCCAGGGTGCCGATCAGGCTGTCGTGGCGGCGGCGATCCTCGGTGGCCATGCGAAACAGGTCGGTCTTGACCTCGTGGTGGGTGCGGCGCAGCTCGACGGTGGTGAGCACGGTGGCGCACATCTCGATGCGGGCGGCGATATTCTCGATGAGATCGAGATCGGGATGGGCGGGATCAACCTGCTCCACCAGTTCCTTGGCGGCCTGGGTGGCAGCCTTCCATGCCTCGTAGCTATGGCCTTCGATCCGATTGATCGCCTCGTCGTCCATATCGGGATCACTCCTGTCCCGCTGCGAACCCATGCCCGTCCCCCCTTGCCGCTCCCGCCGAGAGCAAAGTATAGGCCCACGGCCGCCCTGGCAATCCCCCAGGCCGGAATAGTGGCGCGCCACGGTGGACAAGGGTGAGAACTGGGCGTCGCGGCTGAAATCATGACTCGCATCGGCCTTCGGTGATTGCGGGGCGCACATTGGGCTGTGCCGAACTCGGCTGCCGTCAGGACCTCGATGACGCCTGCATCCCGCGAAGTCGCCGCTTGATGCGGGCCTCGATAAGCCTCCAGGTCGATCACATATAGGACGCAGAAGGAAACGGCAGGGAGAACGCCGCGATGCCTAGCGTGATCTTGTTGGTCGCGACCCGCAAAGGCGGCTGGCTCTTTCACGGCGACGCCGGGCGCAGGCGGTGGCGCGCGGATGGGCCGCATTTTCTTGGCCATGTGATCAACCATCTGGTTCTCGACCCGCGCGACGGCAGGACCCTGGTGGCGGCCGGCAAGACCGGGCATCTCGGGCCGACGATGTTCCGTTCCACCGATCGCGGCGCCTCTTGGATGGAAGCGTCGCGGCCGCCGGCCTTTCCCAAGGCGCAAGAGGGCGAAGTCGCGCGCAGCGTCGACCACACGTTCTGGCTAACCCCCGGACATCCCGACGAGCCCGGGGTATGGTACGCCGGCACGTCACCGCAGGGGCTGTTCCGGTCCGAAGACGGTGGCGACAACTGGCTGCCGGTGGCGGGCTTCAACGACCGCCCGGGCGCTTGGGCGGCGGCCGGCGGCCCCCAGGACGGCACGCCGGACGGGCCGAAACTGCATTCGATCATCGTCGACCCGCGTGACCGGCAGCATCTTTACTTGGCCATGTCCGGCGGCGGAGTTCACGAATCCACGGATGGGGGGGCGAACTGGCACCCGCTGGTGCAGGGGCTGGACGTGGTGCCTGGCTTCGACCCGAACAATCTGGCGGTTCACGACCCTCATTGTGTCCGCCTCTGTCCCACTCGACCCGACCGCCTTTACCAGCAGAACCACTGTGGCATCTACCGCCTGGACCGGCCCTCCGAGCAATGGGTGCATATCGGCAAGACCATGCCGACCGACGTGGGCGACATCGGATTTCCGATCGTCCCCCATCCGCGGGATGCTGATTGCGCCTGGGTTTTTCCCATGGACGGCACCGCCGTGTGGCCGCGGACCTGTCCCGGCGGCATTCCCGGCGTCTATGCCACGCGCGATGGCGGCGCCAGTTGGACCCGCCATGCCGCAGGCTTTCCTCACGAACAGGTGTGGTGGACGGTGAAGCGCCAAGCAATGGTCGCCGATGCGCAGGATCCTGTCGGACTCTATTTCGGCACCACAAGTGGCGAATTATGGGCGAGCCTCGACGAAGGCGAAAATTGGACATGTGTCGCCCGTCACCTGCCCGAAATTTATGCCGTGGAGGCGGCAGCCGCCTGATGCGCGTCTTCATCCCCAGCGTCTTACGGTCTTACTCCGGCAACGACAACGTCGCTGCGGAAGGCGACACCCTCGACGAGGTGCTGACCGATCTCGACCGGCGCTTCCCCGGCCTGCGTTTCCGGATCGTCGACGAGCAGGATCGCATCCGGCGCCATATCCGCTTCTTCGTGAACGGCCAACAAGCCACCGACCTTGGCCGCCGACTGGCCGCCAGTGACGAAATCTACATCATCCAGGCGCTCAGTGGTGGATGACGGTCTCCGCGGCGAATAGCGCGGCAATGGCCCTTCCCACCATCCTTCATCTCGTCACCCCCGCGAAGGGGGTCAATGTTGGGGCAGGAACTGGCACTTGCCCCCATATGCTGTGCTGCCGGACGCATGGATTTCCGCCTTCGCGGGAATGACGAAAGGAAAATTGAGTTTTTCCGCAGCCTAAATCAGCGTCCATTGCCCCGCCGCCAGCCCTTCGTCGTCACGCATCCCTGCAAGGTCTTCCAGCCGCCCAAAGTCATCCCGGAAGGCGAGTTGCAGGACATCTTCGAGGCGTTCCATCGTGGGCCGGCCACCGAACGCGGCGAATCAAGCGGCTTGGGCCTGGGACTGGCGACGGTGGACCGGTTGGCGTCGGCGCTGGGGATCAGGGTGGTGGTGCGGTCCACCGTGGGCAAGGGGTCGGTCTTCTTGCTGGAATTGCCGGTTCAGGCAGCAGGCGCGCGGCGGATGAGCGCATGAGGCCATGGCCGCTGTCGGGCGACACTCCCCATGGTCCGCGCGGATTACCATGGGTACCCGAGCGGATGGGACCCGTTTGGAATGAGGGGGATGCCACGAAGCTGGGAAATTCGGGAAATTTGGCGCGCCCTGCAGGACTCGAACCTGCGACCTGCCGCTTAGAAGGCGGCTGCTCTATCCGGCTGAGCTAAGGGCGCATCGGACCGCTAGAAGCGTCCGAACTCCAGCTTGTCGAAACGGAAGTTGTCCGAGTAGTTCTTGGCGCGATGGGGGCTCTGCCGCTCGCCGGTCACCTGATAGTCGAGGCCCTTGCGCTCGGCGAAGGCGACGGCATCCTCGCGGGTGGCGAATTTGAGCCGGATCTGTTGGGTGGTATCGTTGGACCCCAGCCAGCCCATCAAGCGGTCGGGCTGCTTGGCGGCGGCGGGCTCGTACTCCAGCAGCCAGGCCTTGGCGTTGCCGCGCTGTCCCGATTGCATGGGCGTCTTGGCCGGGCGGTAGATGCGGACCTGCATCGAAAGTCTCCAAATTCGTCGCGGTTTGGTCGGGGCGAGAGGATTCGAACCTCCGGCATCCAGCTCCCAAAGCTGGCGCTCTACCAGGCTGAGCTACGCCCCGGAACGGCGCAAAGTACGAGGATTCCCGGGCCGCCGCAAGGTCGAAGGCAATGGTTGCACGGCCGGCGGCGGCAATTCCCGCTGGCGGCTCAAGCTGGTCAAGCGGCAGCGTCCGTGCTTCACTGGGCCACCCTACGAATGGAAGGCCCATGCCCCAGCCTTACTATTACCATGCCCCAGGTTTCCCCAGCCGCTCGGCGGTGCTGGACGTCGGGTTGAAGTGCACCCACTCGTGCAAATTCTGCTATTACAGCTTCCTCGATGGCTCCGACGACCAGTTCGCCGGCATGCGCCACGCCGAGTTCCGCTCGGGGGAGTCGTTGCGCGGCGTGCTGCGCCAGCTCAAGGACAGCGGCTTCCTCGGTTTCGACATCACCGGCGGCGAGCCCACCCTGCACCCCGAAATCATCGAATTGGTGCGCTTCGCCACCCAGGAGCTGGGCCTGGGGGCACGCCTGATCACCCTCGGGCAATTCCTCCTCAAGAAGCACCGCAACGGCGGGCGGGCACGCCTGATCGACGACCTGCTGGCTGCCGGGCTGAGCAACGTGCTGTTTTCCTGCCATTCCGTCGACGAGACGCTGTTCAGATCGCTGACCGGCGGCTCATGGGCGACCCAGCGTGCCGCCATGGAGGTGCTGGACGAGGCCGGTATCGACTACACCGCCAACACCACCGTGGTCGAGGACAACTACCGCACCCTGCCCGACATCGCCCGCGAGATGGTCGGACACAACGTCTACCAGCACAACTTCATCGCCATGAACGCCTACCATCACTGGGACGGCAAGGGCCGCGCCACCGGCATTCAGGCGCGCTACGCGCAGATGGCCCCCTACCTGCGCGAGGCCGTCGACATCCTGGAAGAGGCCGGCGTGGCGGTGAACCTGCGCTACGCCCCCCTGTGCACCGTCGCCGGGCTGGAACGCAACGTGGTGGGCGTGGTGGGAGTGCGCTACGACCCGACCGAATGGATGAACGCCGCCGATCATCTCAACCCATCCCCCACCCATGACGGCCTGCGCATTCCGCTGACCGCCGGCCGCCCCGACCCCGCCTACAGCTTCGGCTCGGCCAGCGGTGCCCTCGACGGCATCCAGATGGTGGGGTGCCGCGGCGTGCCCGACAACACCAGCATCATCACCAAGCTGTTCCCCGCCGGCTGCGAACTGTGCACCGGCATGCGGGTCTGCGACGGCTTCGCCCGGGCCTACCTGACCGAGCACGGCGACGGCGAGACCGTGCGCTATTACCAGAAGAACGGCAGCCGCGGCGAGTTGCTCGACCACGACCGCGTCGCCTACACCCCGGCCTTCCTGGTCAAGTTGCGCCAGGATGCCCCCATGCGGGCGGTGGTCGGCCGGGCCATGCGGCCGCAGCCCCTCGCCGCCGCGCCGCGCGTGTCCGTGGTCATCACCTGCTTCAACTACGGCCGTTTCCTGCGCAACTCGCTGGACAGCGTCCTGGCCCAGAGCTGGCGCAACCTGGAAGTGGTGGTGGTCGACGACGGCAGCACCGACGACACCGCGGCCATTCTGGCGGACTACGCCGGGCATCACCCCGGACTGGTGGTGGTGTCGCAGCCGAATTCGGGACAGCCGGCCCTTGCCCGCAACGCCGGCATCGCCCGCTCGACCGGTGAGTTCATCGTCTGCCTCGACGCCGACGACCAACTCGCTCCCACCATGGTGGAGGAATCCCTGCGCTGGATGCGCCGCCATCCCGACCGCGCCATCGTCTACAGCAGCACGCGGGTGTTCGGCGACCGCAACGAACTGCCGCCGACGCCGGACTACGACTTCGGCGCGCTGATCATGAACAATTTCATTCCCTACTGCGCCCTGTACCGGCGCGAGGTGTGGGAGACGGTCGGCGGCTATCGCACCAACGTCCGCGGCTGCGAGGACTGGGACTTCTGGATCGCCGCCGGCGGCCTCGGCTTCTTCGGAACCCTGCTGCCTCGGGTGCTGTTCATGTACCGGCTGCACGGCGGCGGCTTGATGAATACCGACGTGATGGTCAATTTCCCCGAGCGCTTCCGCCAGATCATCCTCAACAACCGGGCGCTTTACCCGCCGCCCATGGTGCGGCAGGCGGCCAATGGCGAGCCGGTCGAACGGGTGATCGCCTAGGTTGATGTTTGCCCCTCGCCGGGCGCTCGCCTCCGCGAGCTTGGCCGCCGCCTCAATGGCGGCTAGAGCTACGTGCTCCAGATTTAGGGCTCGCCGCTCTAGATTCGGGAACAACCGCACCGTCGGGATTAATCTTAACGCGCGGGGCAATTCAGCCTCCCCTCCCCGGCCGCGCGCATGACAGGCGGCGGCGGCATCGCCATCTCCCCGTAAGAGATGAAAGGGAGGGAGCAGATGGTGGATTTCGGATTGGCCGCAGTGGTCGTAACGGTCGGACTGGCGGCGCAACCGGTGCAATCGGTGTGCGCCGAGCGTGAATCCCTGTTGTCCAACCTCGCCCGCGAGTACCGCGAGGCGCCAAGCGCCCTCGGGATCACCAATACCGGCAACCTGCTCGAACTGGTGCGCACCAATGACGGGCGCACCTGGACCCTGCTGTCGACCCGGCCGGACGGCACCTCCTGCGTCGTCGCCGCCGGTGAATCGTGGGAGGACCTGCCGCAGGTGGCGGGCGGCCAGCCGCTTTAGTCTAACGTGCCGCCGTGAACAGCGAGTGGATCACCTGATCGCCGGTATGGATGCCCAGCCGGCGGGAGGTGCCGGCATTGAGTTCGAGCACGGCACGAACCGATTCGCGTGGCCCCAGCGGTTCCAGCGACCCGGGGACGGCGTATTCGGCGATGTGGACAATGCGCCCGTCCGCAGCGAGGAACAGCATATCCAGCGGGATCAGGGTGTTTTTCATCCACATGGCCACCGTCTGGACCCGACCAAAGTCGAACAACATGCCGGCGTCCTCGGCCAGCTTGGGACGGAACATCAACCCCTGGGCGAGCTGCTCCGGGGTGCGGGCCAACTCGATCGCAAAGGCGTGGCGGCCACCGCCCGTCACCACCTCGACCTTCATACGATCAAAGGCCTGTCCCGCCACGGCCATGACCGGCAGCAGGAGCAGCGCGAGCAACAGAACGCATCTCCGGATGAGCATTTTTGCCTCCCTGGGTCTTCCCCGCCATCATGGTGCCACCGGCGCGGGCGGCCGGCAAGCGAGGCAATCGGCCACTTCCGACCGGCCGATCGGGAAGCATGGAATTTCCATAAAATTTTATTTAAAAGTAACTGCAAATAAACGCATATTGTTTATTATAAATAATTGACCGAGATCGCGTTTTTTATTTGCGTCCAAAAGGAATGGCGCTATATTGATCTTCAGACGCCGGGACACACGATAAACACCCCGGGCAAGCGATCGACATTCTGCATGGGGGTCTTCCCGCCCATCCCCACCCCCGAGCAGGGGAAACGCCGCCAGAGTGCGGCGTTTCCAATTTTGGGGGGAGCTCCTACAGATACCGCGCCCACAGATAGACGTGGCTGATGGCGATCGACACCAGCATCAGGCCGAACGCCACCTTCATATAGGGAATGAAGCGCACCGGATGTCCGGCACGCTCGGCCAGCCCGGCCACCGTCAGGTTGGCCGACGCTCCCACCAAGGTGCCGTTGCCGCCCAGGCAGGCGCCCAGGCTCAAGGCCCACCACAGCGGCATCAGCCCCTCGGGGCCGCCGAAGCTGGGGGCCATGCTCTTGATCAGCGGGATCATGGTGGCGACGAACGGGATGTTGTCCACCACCGCCGACAGGATGGCCGAAACCCACAGGATGGCCAGCGCCGTCACCGCCAGGTCGCCGCCGGTGGCGGCCACCAGCTTCTCGGCCATCATCTTCAGCAGGCCCGCCTGCTCGACGCCGTGCACCACCACGAACAGGCCGACGAAGAAGAAGATGGTGATCCACTCGACCTCAGCGAAGGTGTGGTGAACCTCATGCGACTGGGTCTCGGCGTCCTTGCCGAAGGTGTACAGCAGCATCAGCACAGCGGCGCCCAGCATGGCGATGGTGCCGGGCTCCAGGCGCAGCGGATGGGCCAGCACAAAGGCGACGATCACCGCCGCCAGCACCCCAAGCGACTGCTTCAGCAAACGCCAATCGGTGATCGCATCCCGCTCACTGAACGCCATGACGCGGGCGCGGTTCTCCGGCGCGGCGTGCAGGCGGCGGCCCCACATCAGATGAAAGATGCCCACCGTCACCAGTTGGATGACGACGATGATCGGCGCCAGGTTGAAGACGAAATCATTGAAAGTGAGCCCGGTCGCCGAGCCGATCAGGATGTTGGGCGGATCGCCGATCAGGGTCGAGGTGCCGCCGATGTTGGAGGCGAAGATCAGCGCCACCAGGAACGGCCACGGCTTGACCTTGAGCTCCTCGGTGATGACCAGGGTCACCGGCACCACCAGCAACACGGTGGTGACGTTGTCGAGCAGCGCCGAGAACATCGCGGTGACGATCTGCAGCATGATCAGGATGCCGGCGGGATTGGCCTGCACCTTCTTGGCCGACCAGACGGCGACGAACTGGAACACGCCGCAGCGGCGGGTGATGGACACGATCAACATCATGCCGGTCAGCAGGGCGATGGTGTTGAAGTCGATGCCGCGGACCGCCGCCTCCTGATTGAGGATGCCGACCATGATCATCAGGCCGGCGCCGATCAGGGCGGCGATGGCGCGGTTGATCTTTTCGCTCATGATCACGGCGTAGGTGGCGATCAGCAGCAGAGTGGCGACCCAGACCGGATCCCAGCCGAACGGCGCCGTCGGCACCCAATCCCCATGCATTACGCGTCACCTTTCAGACAGTTCGCCGCATCGGCGGCGGTGGCGAAGCCCACCAGGATGCCGGCCGGATCACAAACCGCCAGCACGGCATCGCCGCGATAGAGCAGCAGCAGCGCCTCGACCAGCGAGGTCTCGGGCCGCACGGTGCGGTGGGGCGCCATGTAGCGGCCGACCTGCTCGGTCAGCACGCTGCCCAGCCGCTTGCGCAACTCATCGACGGTGTCGCCGACGAAGGACAGATCCTGAAGGGCGTCACCTGCCCGGGCGGCACGCGGCAACACCAGCCCGATCACCTCGCGATGGCCGAAAATTCCGAGGAAATGCCCCTTGGCGTCGACCACCGGCAGCGCCGGCAGAGCGTATTGCTGCAACTTGACGATGGCCTCGGCGATGCTGTCGCCCTTGGCCAGTGTCGCGGGCGGCGGCATGGTGATGCAGTTACAGGTCATTGACGCCCTCCAAACTCCCCCCCCCCCCGGGGGGATGATCTTGCGGGATTGTCCTATGCCCTGGCAAGTCGGGGGATTGCCGAGAACAGGGCAATCGGGTGTAGGATTGTAGTCCATCCCTTTTTTCGTCATTCCCGCGGAGGCGGGAATCCATGACGGGGGCAAAGAGTGCGTATGGCTCGAAGTCATGCTGCTGGCCCCATGGATTCCCGCCTTCGCGGGAATGACGGCCTTATCTGCGGGACTATTCTCCTTCACCCGATTGCCCTGTTGCCGAGAATGGCAGCCAGGCCCTTGTTATGGCCAAAGGAGGGGATTGCCTGCCGACCAAACCCTGGGTTAGATTTAGGGGTTTATAAGTGTGATTTCATTTCAAATCGTTTTGTCCTGAGGTCTGAGGCGCTTGCCGGGGAGGCGACGATGCTGGAAATAGCTTTAGATGGCGCCCAGCGCCAAGCGCTTTTGGCGCTGAAAAACACCGCGAAACTGGAAAAGAGGACGCAGGATCGTCTTTCGACCGGATTGAAGGTGTCTAATGCCGCGGAAGGCCCGGAATCCTATTTTCAAGCCAAATCGTTGACGAATCGGGCCTCGGATTTCCTGGGCAAAATGGACGGCATCGACCAAACCGTCAGTCTGATGATGGCCACCCAGAACGGAATCGACGGGATAACGGCTCTGGTTCGGCAGATGAAGGGCATCGTCGAAGAGGCGAAGGCGGACGGCACGGGCGACACCGACCTGTTCGACCAGTTATACAAGCAAGTCAACCAGATGGTCTCCGACACGACGTTCCAGGGCGCCAATCTGATCGCCAACAGCGCTGCGCCGGGAAGCGAAATCTCGACGACAACCCACACCGTCGAGTTCAGCGACAAGGCGGACTCCAAGATCGAGATCACCGGACAGTTCGCCGGGATGGCCTACTACTTGAGCACCGGCGGCGACAGCAAGCTGTTTCCCGATGAGACTGGCGCGACCTTGATCGAAACCGGCACGACCTCGTCCCAGGACGCCGGTTCCGGCACCGAAGTCCAGGTCAACACCACGACCGGCGGCAATCAGCATGGGCAGGACGTGGCCCCCTTGCAGGACGGCGGCTACATCGTGGTTTGGGAGGACTTGAGCGGAGCCGACGGAAACGCGGCAGGTGTATTTGGACAGATCTACGACGCGTCGGGCGACAGGACCGGCGGCGAATTCCTGATCAACGCCACAACGGCCGGGAACCAAGGCCACCCGACGGTGACGACGTTGAGCGACGGCAGTCTCGTCGTCACCTTTCAGGCTGACGGCATTGACATCAACGCGTTCGGCATCGCGGGACAGCGTCTCAGTTCGTCGGGTGCGCCGATCGGCAGCGAGTTCCTGATCAATACGACCAATGCGGTCGGCAGCCAGATGTACCCCGAGGTCACCGCGCTCAATGATGGTGGATTCGTCGTCACCTGGCCCGATTACAACGGCACCGATGGAGCCGGGGCCGGCGTCTTCGCCAATCGTTTCGATGCCGACGGTGTTTCGACCAGCGGCGAGTTCCAGGTCAACGCAGCCGTCACAGCCGGCAATCAGGACTTCCCCCGGGTCACCTCGCTCAGCGATGGGGGCTTCGCCATCGTTTGGACGGATTCCTCCGGCGCGGACGGGGCAGGCGACGGCGTCTACGCCAAACGCTACGATGCCAACGGCACGGCCACCGGTGCTGAGTTTCTGGTCAACACCACCACCGTCGGCGGTCAAAACGAGCCCGACATCGCGGGACTGCCCGGCGGCGGCTTCGCGGTGACCTGGCATGAGGCGGCCACGGACGACATCTATGTCCAGCTCTATGATTCCAGCGGGGCGAAATCGGGCTCCGAATTCCAGGTCAACACCAACTCCGGCACCCAGAACAACCCGGAACTCGTCGCAACGGCCGACGGCGGCTTCCTGGTTACCTGGGTCGATGACAATGCGGATGGGGATCAGGGCGCCATCGTCGGGCGACGTTACGATTCCGCGGGCACGGCACTCGGCAGCGAGTTCCAGATCAATACCATCGCCGCCAACGATCAGGATAATGCGGAAATGGCGACGCTGAGCAACGGTGACTTCGTCGTAACCTGGAGGGACAGCGGCTCGGATGGCAGTGGCCTTGGCATTTTCGCCCGCCGCTTCAAGTTGGGCCTGACGGGTGGGGCCGTCGACAGCAGCAGCATCACCTCCGCCGATTACACCAACAATCAGGTCACTGTCAACGTCGGCGGAGCAACCCAGAGGCTCACCATCACAAAGCAGGGCCTTGGTGTGGCAAATGCGTGGTATTATCAGAATTTCACCACCGTCGAAGGTCGCGATGCGGCCATCAGAGATCTTAACAGTGCCAAGGATACTCTGCGGTCTATCTCAGCAAAGTATACCAGCGATTTGGCCCTTCTTATGGTCAGGATGGAATTCGGCAAGAATTACTCCCAAACGCTCCGGGCGGGAGCGGACAAGCTTGTGCTGGCAGACCTCAACGAAGAAGGGGCGAACCTTCTCGCTTTGCAGACAAGAAGGTCACTCGGCATGAACGCCCTGTCGTTCGTCAGCCAGTCGGTACAGGGCATCCTGACACTTTTCCGGTAAGTTGCTTTGTGCTCCTTGACGTCTCAAGTGGCTTCGAAGGGATGGTCGACGGCGTCGCCGCCAAACATATGAATGTGCGCCTTCGCGCGTAACGAGCCGCGGGAGTGATTTCGCGCGGCACCGCTCCCGACTCGTCTACTGCTCGTTGCCCCCTCCCCCGCCTGCAGGGCAATCGGGTGAAGGATTGTAGTCCATCCCTTTTTTCGTCATTCCCGCGGAGGCGGGGATCCATGGCGGGGGCAAAGAGTGCGTATGGCTCGAAGTCATGCTGCTGGCCCCATGGATTCCCGCCTTCGCGGGAATGACGGCCTTATCTGCGGGACTATTCTCCTTCACCCGATTGCCCCCCTCCCGCCACGGCAGGGGGATTGCGGATGACGGCGGTTCAGCATATGCTCATATGACCGGGCTGGCAGACGCCCGGTCAGGCGGCCACGCCCAAGCTCTGCGTGCACATCCTCGATTCCCCGGGGAGGTGGTGGTTGGCCGCGACGAAATCCCGCATGGTCACGCCCCTTCCCCTCCAAGGAGGCCGCCTGCCATGAAATGGGTCACCCGTGAACGCCCGAAGATCGACCGCATCGCCTGCCCGTGGCTGATCGCCCGCTTTGTCGAGGCGGCGGCCGAATTCCTCTATGTGCCGGGCGACCGGGTGCTGGCCACGGCGCGGGCGGAAGGCGGCCGGTCCTACGACGTGGCCGACGGCGATTTCGACCATGTGGGCGAGCTCTGCACCTTCGATGCGCTGATGGCCCACTTCCATCTCGACCAGCCGGCGCGGCGGCGGCTGGCCACCATCGTGCGCGGCGCCGACACCGGCCGGCCCGACCTCGCCCCCGAATGCGCCGGCCTGCTGGCGGTGTCGCGCGGCCTGTCGGCGGTCTACACCGACGACCACGAGATGCTGCGCCACGGCATGGTGGTCTACGACGCGCTGTACGCCTGGTGCCAAACCGTCGAGGGGGCCGCGTCATGAGCGTACAATCATCCCACCCCAGCTTCGCCGAGGCGGTACGCGTCTGGCTGAAGATCGGCCTGCTGTCGTTCGGCGGCCCGGCCGGTCAAATCGCCACCATGCACCGCATCCTGGTGGACGAGAAGAAGTGGATCGGCGAGGCCCGTTTCCTGCACGCCCTCAACTACTGCATGCTGCTGCCCGGCCCCGAGGCGCAGCAGCTCGCCACCTATATCGGCTGGCTGCTGCACCGCACCGCCGGCGGCGTCGTGGCGGGAACCCTGTTCGTGCTGCCGGGCTTCCTGGTGATGATGGGGCTGGCCGGCCTCTACGCCGGGCTGCACGAGGTGCCCTTCGTCGACGGCCTGTTCTACGGCCTGAAGCCGGCCGTGCTGGCGGTGGTGCTGGAGGCCTTGCTGCGCATCGGCAAGCGCGGCCTCAAGGGGCGGCCACAGGCGGTGGTGGCGGGACTGGCCTTCGCCGCCATCTTCCTGCTCGGCCTGCCCTTTCCGCTGATCATCGTCTGCGCCGGACTATACGGCTATTGGGAGCTGCGCCCCGGCGCGACCGTCGCCAAGACCGACGCCGGCGCCGCCGACCGGGCCCTGGACGAGGGCGCCGAGCATACCCGCCCCAACTTCCCCCGCTCGCTGCGCGTCGCCCTGATCTGCCTGGCGCTGTGGCTGACGCCGGTGATGGCCGCCCCGTTCCTGGGCGGTGCCCATGGCGCGGTGGGAGTGTTCTTCAGCAAGATGGCGGTGGTCACCTTCGGCGGCGCCTATGCGGTACTGGCCTATGTGGCGCAGCAGGCGGTGGAGCACTATGGCTGGCTCGATGCCGGTGAAATGCTCAACGGCCTGGGGCTGGCCGAAACCACCCCGGGGCCGCTGATCCTGGTCAACCAGTTCGTCGGCTTCCTCGCCGGCTTCCGCGACCCCGGCGGCCTGTCGCCCTGGGCCGGCGGCCTGCTGGCGGCGACGCTGGCGGTGTGGACCACCTTTCTGCCCAGCTTCCTGTGGATCTTCGCCGGCGCCCCCTATGTCGAGGCGTTGCGCGGCAACCGAGCCTTGTCCGGGGCGCTGGCCGGCATCACCGCCGCGGTGGTGGGCGTCATCCTCAATCTGGCGGTGTGGTTCGCCCTGCACGTGGTGTTCGCCCGCGTCGACGAGGTGGCGCTGGCGGGATTCACCATCCCGGTCCCCGACCCGGCGAGCCTCGACCCCATGGCGGCGGCGCTGGCGGTGGCGGCGGCGCTGGCCATGCTGCGCTTCCACCTGGGTATGATCCCGACGCTTGCCGCCGCCGCCCTGGCGGGCGTGCTGTGGCGGATGGTGCTGAGCTAAACCTCCAGCACCCCGCCCTTCCAGCGTCTGACCAACGCCGCCGCCGCCACGGCACAGCCACCCGACAGCGCCGCCATGGCGAGGAAGGCGCCACCGCCGACGCTGTCGTAGAGATAACCGCTGAGGGGAGTCACCAATCCCGGGATCAGCCCCACCGCCACGGCGGCGTGCAGGCCTTGCGCCCGCACTGCCAGTCCGGGCGGCACGGCTCGCTGCAGGAAATGCATGGCGGCGAGATGGGCGCAGCCGAAGGTGGCGGCGTGCAGCAGCTGCGCCGGGACGATCCACCCCAGCTCGGTGGTGGCGCCCAGCAGCAGCCAACGCAGCGCGCCGCCCAGCCCGGCCGCCAGCAGCAGCCCGGCCGGCCCTACCCGGTTCACCACCCGATTGCTGAACAGGAACAGCAGGATCTCGGCCACCACCCCTTCCGACCACAGCAAACCGATGGTCTCGTCGGACAAGCCGGCCGCCTTCCAGTGGATGGTGGCAAAGGAATAATAGACGGTGTGCGCCGCCTGATTGAGCGCCGCCGCCGCCAGGAACAGCAGGAAGGCCGGCTGACGCAGCAGCGGCATGGCGGGAGCGGCATGGCGCTCGACGGCGGGGACGCGGCGGTCGGGCAGCGCCAGCGACACCAACGCCGTCACCGCCAGCAGTCCCGACACCAGCCACAGCAGAATGGCCGGCGGCTCGTGCATCAACAGGCGGCCCACCAGCGAGGCGGCGAGGATGAAGGACAGCGAACCCCACAACCTCACCCGGCCATAGTCGAGGCGATGCGCCGACACCGTCATCATGGCCAGGCTGTCGCCCACCGGCAGGATGCCGGCGAAGGCCGCGGCGGTCAGCACCGTCACCACGGCGATGGCCGGCAGCCCCTGGGCCGGCTCGAACAGCAGCCACGCCACCGCCGCCAGCCCCGACAGGACGACAATGGGCAAACGCCGGTCGCCGCGACGGTCGACCACGGCGCCGATCAGCGGCAACACCGCGATACGGGCGAAATAGGCACAGGCCACCACCAGGCCGATCTCGGCGGCCGACAGACCACGATCCTTCAGCCACAGCGGCCAGAACGGCAGATGCACACCCACGACCGCGAACACGGCGGCATAAAACAGCGACAGCCGCGCGGCGGCCGAGCCTCGCGTCATGGGGAAAGCGGCGCCAAGGTAAGGCCGCGCTCGGCCAGGGACAGCGGCATGGCGTCGGAGGCGAAGAAGCGGTACTCCACCTCGCGCTGAGCGGTGAGGCGTTCGCAGGCCACCAGGGCCTCGTCGACGAAGCCGGGATGACACATCATCAGGGTGGCCGGTCCCGGCCGGTCGGTGAAGCGGCGAAACAGCTCGCCATAGGGCAGCCGGTCGGAAAAATCATAGACCCCCCGAAAACTGCGGTTGTGCGGCACCCCGGCCGCCCGCAGCATGAAACGGAACGGCAGCCCCAGCCCGGCGATCACCGTGGCGCGCAGCGGATCGACGCCACGCCGCAGGATCGCCACCGGGCTCTCCCAGCAATTGCGCACCCAGCCACGCCCCCCCATGCGACGACGCCACAGCCCGATCACCGCCTCGCGCACCCCCGGCAACTGGTGGACATGGTGATGACCATCGAGGAAGTCGGGCGGGCGGCCGAAATGGGCTTCGAAGGCATCCATCTGGCGCTCCAGTTCGGCCGCGACCTCGGGCGCCGGCAGGCGATGCAGCACCGCCCGCTTCAACAGCGCCCCCAGGGGCGGCAACCTGCCCTCGGGCGCCAGAGTGGGCATCGGCCCCAGTGGCCGCTGGTCGGTGAGAGTGAGGTGAACGCCGATCTGGGCACGGCCATCCAGCGCCTTCAACCGCAGGGCCTCCTCCGGCCAGAACGGGCTACCGGTCATGCAGCCGGTGGCCTGCAAGCGACCCTGGTCGATGAGGTCACGGATGGCCCGACCGAGCCCGGGGGCCAGGCCATAATCGTCGGCACAAAGGGTAACGGCGGTGTTTTGCATGCGGAATCCGATTTCCCAGGGGGGCGGCGTTGACCGCCCCTTGCCTTTTGATCACACTACCCCCGGCACATCAGAGCATGAGGGAGCCCGACCGATGTCCGTCGCCACCCGGGGCCGCAAGGCGACCACGAGCCAGGCCCAGCCCTCACCCCCGACGCTGTCGCTGGTGGTGCCCATGTTCAACGAGTCGGCCAATGTCGACCACCTGTTCACCCGGCTGACCGAAGTGCTCGACGGCCTCGACGTCAGTTGGGAGATCGTCTGCGTCGACGACGGCTCGCGCGACGACACCGTCGCCCGGACAGTCGAGCACCACCGCCGTGACCCGAGGATAAAGATCGTCGAGCTGTCACGCAACTTCGGCAAGGAGTTGGCACTGACCGCCGGGCTGCGTCACACCGCCGGCCGCGCCGTGG
The DNA here is from genome assembly GCA_903941105.1 of uncultured Rhodospirillaceae bacterium. GTDB lineage: Bacteria > Pseudomonadota > Alphaproteobacteria > Rhodospirillales > Magnetospirillaceae > CAJANL01. Next base: position 8,372 of record CAJANL010000232.1, on the reverse strand, counting down.
TGATGATCGATGCCGACCTACAGCACCCGCCCGAGGCCATTGCCGAGATGCTGGCCAAATGGCGCGAGGGCTTCGAGATGGTGATCGCGGTGCGGCGCGACCGCGAGACCGAGAGCGCCCTGAAGCGGGTCAACGCCCAGGCCTTTTATTGGCTGTTCTCGCGCATCTCTGAAGTGACGCTGCCGCGCGGCGCCGGCGATTTCCGCCTGCTCGACCGCAAGGTGGTCGATGTGCTGAACGCCATGCCCGAGCACACCCGCTTCATGAAAGGGCTGTACGCCTGGGTCGGCTTCAAGCAGTGCAATATTCCCTATGACGTGGCGCCACGGGTGGCCGGCGCGACCAAGTTCAATGCCTTCAAGCTGTGGAGGCTGGCGCTGGACGGCATCACCTCGTTCACCTCGGTACCGCTCAAGGTGTGGACCGTGATGGGCTTCCTTGCCGCCGCCTTCGCCCTGCTCTACGGCTTCGTCTTCATCATCAAGACGCTGATCCTGGGGATCGATGTGCCGGGCTATCCCTCCCTGATCGTGGCGATCATGTTTTTCTCGGGGGTGCAACTGATCAGTCTGGGCGTCATCGGCGAGTATCTTGGCCGGGTGTTTTCCGAGGTCAAGAGCCGGCCGCTCTATGTGGTGCGGGAAGCCTACGGCTTCGAAGAGGACGAGTAGTCGAACCGCCCCATCTTCGCCCTTGTTCGGTCACACCGCTTTGCCGCCGTCCTCTTCTACACTCCACGCCATGAACAGATGGAGCGAGGAGGGTCGAATGGTGGATGTGATGTTCGACGACGTCAGGCGGATGGTGCTGGGGCTGCTGTTCGTGGTGGCGTTCGGGTGGATGGCGGCGGAACTGGTGCCGGGCGGGCACGAAGCCATGCCACCGTTACAGATCGCCCTTGGCGGCGACGTCATTCCGCCGCACCCGTGAGGGACAGCCGGGCGGGCGCTTGACAGCCGACCCGCCCGGGTGCATTTCCTATCCAATCCAGCGGATCGGTGGGAAATGCTCTCAAGCAAGGCGAAATACGGCCTGAAGGCCATGGTCCACCTCGCCACCCGCGAGGGCGAGGGCTCGGTGCTGATCTCCGACATCGCCGAGACCGAGCGTATCCCCAAGAAGTTCCTCGATGCCATCCTGCTGGAACTCAAGAACCACGGCATGCTGGCAAGCAAGAAGGGCAAGGGCGGCGGCTATACCCTGGCCCGCCCGGCGGCGCGCATCACCATCGGCGACGTACTGCGCATCCTCGATGGCCCGCTGGCTCCGGTGGCCTGCGTGTCTCGCACCGCCTATCGCCGCTGCGACGATTGCCAGGATGAAACCGCCTGCGCGGTGCGGGCGGTGATGCAGGAGGTGCGCGACGCCATGGCCGCCATCCTCGACAACACCACCGTCGGCGACATGGCGAGCAAGCGCCACAAGGCTGAACGCATCCTCATGTACGACATCTGAACGACCGGCCGGAATTGTCCGATTGACGAATCTCGCCCCATTAGTCTATAAAGCAGTAGACTGTAGCAAAGAGGGTAGCGCGATGCGAAAGTGGTTAGGTACTGGGACATACATACTCGCACTGTCCATTGCGGCCTTCGACGCAAATGGCGCCGAAATCCGCATGCTCAACGCCTCGTATGACCCGACACGGGAACTCTATCAAGAGATCAACGCCGCTTTTGCCGATCAGTGGAAGGCCAAGACCGGCGATACGGTCAAAATCAACCAATCCCATGGCGGTTCGGGCAAGCAGGCGCGGTCGGTGATCGACGGGCTGGAAGCCGACGTGGTCACCCTGGCGCTGGCCTACGACATCGATGCCATCGCCGAGAAGGGCGCGCTGATCGAGCCGAATTGGCAGATCCGCCTGCCCTACAACAGCGCGCCCTACACCTCGACCATCGTTTTCCTGGTGCGCAAGGGCAACCCGAAGCAGATCAAGGACTGGGACGACCTGATCAAGCCCGGCGTCCAGGTGATCACGCCCAATCCCAAGACCTCCGGCGGCGCCCGTTGGAATTATCTGGCGGCCTGGGGCTTCGCACTCAGCAAATGGAACCACGACGCCGCCAAGGCCGAGGAGTTCGTCGCCACCCTGTACAGGAACGTGCCGGTGCTGGATTCGGGGGCGCGCGGCTCGACCACCACCTTCGCCCAGCGCGGCATGGGCGACGTGCTGCTGGCCTGGGAGAACGAGGCCATCCTGGCCAACCGGCAATTCGGCGGCTTCGAGATCGTCACCCCATCCATCTCCATCCTGGCCGAACCCCCGGTGGCGGTAGTGGACAAGGTGGTCGACCGCCGCGGCACCCGCCCGGTCGCCGAGGCCTACCTGCGGTTCCTCTATTCCCCCGAGGGTCAAGAGATCGAAGCGAAAAACCACTATCGACCGCGCGACCCCGAGGTAGCCAGGAAATACGCCAAGGACTTTCCGCCTCTCCGGCTGTTCACCATCGACGAGCTTTTCGGCGGCTGGCGGAACGCCCAGGCTACCCATTTCGCCGATGGCGGCGTGTTCGATCGCATTACGGCGAAGAAATGACCACTGTCCGCCGCCTGCTGGGGTTCACCGTCGGCCACCGGGTCATTCCCGGCTTCGCCCCGACGTTGGGCTTCACCCTGCTCTACCTCTCGTTGGTGGTGCTGTTGCCGCTGGGCGCCCTGTTTCTCAAGGCGGCCGGCATGAGCTCGGCACAGTGGACGGCTATTCTCACCGATCCCCGGGTACTGGCCTCGCTGCAATTGTCGTTCGGCGCCGCCATGCTGGCCGCCATGGCCAATCTGGTGTTCGGCCTGCTGGTGGCTTGGGTGCTGGTGCGCTACGACTTCCCTGGCCGCAAGCTGGTGGACGCCATGGTCGATCTGCCCTTCGCCCTGCCCACCGCCGTGGCCGGCATCGCCCTGACCGCGCTCTATGCGCCGCAGGGCTGGCTCGGCCGCCTGCTGGCGCCCCTGGATATCAAGGTGGCCTTCACCCCGTTGGGCGTGGTGGTAGCCATGGTGTTCATCGGCCTGCCCTTCGTGGTGCGCACCGTCGAGCCGGTGCTGCAGGACATCGACCTCGAACTGGAGGAGGCCGCCGCCTCGCTGGGGGCTGATCGCTGGCAGACCTTCCAGCTGGTGATTCTGCCGGCCATCTCGCCGGCCCTGATGACCGGCTTCTCGCTGGCACTGGCCCGCGGCGTCGGCGAATACGGCTCGGTGATCTTCATCGCCGGCAACCTGCCGGGTGTCTCTGAAATCGCCCCCCTGCTGATCGTCACCAAGCTGGAGCAGTACGACTATCTCGGCGCCACCGCCATCGCGGTGATCATGCTGGCCATTTCGTTCACCCTGCTGCTGGCGGTCAACCTGGTCCAGAAGTGGCGCCGCACGCGCCAGGGAGGCTGAGTATGGCCCGCCAATCCACCCGGGAGCCGGCGGCTGTCCGCTGGTCGCTGATCCTGACGGCGCTGGGCTTCCTGGCACTGTTCCTCGTGATGCCGCTGGCCGCCGTGCTGGTGGAAGGGCTGGCGCGTGGCGTCGAACCGTTTCTCGACTCCCTGACCACCGAGGACGCCCGGGCGGCGATCGGACTGAGCCTGCTGGTGGCGGCCATTGCGGTGCCGGCCAATATCGTGTTCGGGCTGGCCGCCAGTTGGGCCATCGCCAAGTTCGATTTCACCGGCAAGGCGGTGCTGGTATCGCTGATCGAGCTGCCGTTCTCGGTATCGCCGGTGATCTCGGGGCTGGTCTATGTCCTGCTGTTCGGAATGCAGGGCTGGCTGGGGCCGTGGCTGGCCGAGCACGAGCTGCGGGTGATCTTCGCCGTGCCGGGCATCGTGCTGGCCACCGTCTTCGTCACCTTTCCCTTCGTCGCCCGTGAGATCATCCCGCTGATGGAGGAACAGGGCCGCGACGAGGAGGAGGCCGCCATCGTGCTGGGTGCCGGGGGCCTGCGGACCTTCTGGTCGGTGACCCTGCCCAATGTCCGCTGGGGCCTGCTTTACGGAGTCCTGTTGTGCAATGCCCGGGCCATGGGCGAATTCGGCGCCGTCTCGGTGGTGTCGGGGCATATCCGCGGCCTGACCAACACCATGCCGCTGCATGTGGAGATCCTCTACAATGAATATGATTTCGTCGGCGCCTTCGCGGTCGCCTCGCTCCTTGCCGTCCTCGCCCTCGTCACCCTGGCCGCCAAGACCGCCCTCGAATGGTGGCATCGCGACGAGCTTGCTGCGTCCGGGCGGAATTGAGGGCCGCGGCATGATCTCGGTCGAGGGTGTCACCAAGAAGTTCGGTTCCTTCCAGGCGCTCAACACCGTCTCGCTGCAGGTGCCGGAGGGCCAGTTGCTGGCGCTGCTGGGGCCGTCGGGCTCGGGCAAGACGACGCTGTTGCGAATCCTCGCCGGCCTCGACCAGCCCGACACCGGCGCCATCCACCTGGACGGCATCGACGCCACCGGCCTCAAGGCCAAGGACCGCCGGGTCGGCTTCGTCTTCCAGCACTACGCCCTGTTCCGCCACATGACGGTGGCCGACAACGTCGCCTTCGGGCTCAAGGTGCGCAAGGGTCCCCACCGCCCGCCCCGGGGCGAGATCGCCGAGCGTGTCGGCCGCCTGCTCGATCTGGTGCAGTTGGCGGGTCTCGCCGGGCGCTACCCGTCGCAGCTGTCCGGCGGCCAGCGCCAGCGCGTCGCCCTGGCCCGCGCCCTGGCGGTCGAGCCACGCCTGCTGCTGCTGGACGAGCCGTTCGGGGCGCTCGACGCCCAGGTGCGCAAGGACCTGCGCCGCTGGCTGCGCCGCCTGCACGACGAGATGGGCCTGACCAGCGTCTTCGTCACCCACGACCAGGAGGAAGCCCTCGAACTGGCCGACGAGGTGGTGGTGATGCACAAGGGCCGCATCGAGCAAGTCGGCAGCCCGGCCGAGATCTACGACCACCCGGCGACGCCGTTCGTCTACCGCTTCCTCGGCAACGTCAACGTGCTGCCGGCGCAGGTGCGGGCCGGCGTCGCCCAACTGGCGGGTCTGACCTTCGAGGCCCCCGGCCTGTCGGGCGAGGTGGAGGCTTTCATCCGCCCGCACGACATCGAACTGTCGGCCCCCGAGGAGGGCCAGGTACGGGCCGTGGTGCGACATCTCATGGTGATCGGCGCCACCGTCCGGCTGGAGATGTGGCTCAATGACGAGATCTCGCTGGAAGCCGAGCTGACCCGCGAACGCTGGGACAGCCTGGGCGTCCCGGTGGGTGCGACGGTGGGACTGTCGGCGCGGCGGGCGCGGCTGTTCGGGTCGCCCTGAAAGCGGTTCGTCACACCGGCGAGCCGCTGAAGCGACTCACCTATTCGCCCCTCGCCGGGCGGGCGCATCGGCGCCCTTGGCCGCCACCTCAGTGGCGGCAGAATACCGGCGAACGAGTCACTTCGAGCGTTCGCCGGTATCACACCCCCGGCAATGTCACCGTGAACTTGGCGCCGCCCAGCGCCTCGGAGCGGCCGGCTTCCAGCTCGCCGCCGTGGTCGCGCACGATGCCGTAGGAGATCCACAGGCCGAGCCCGGTGCCCTTGCCCACCGGCTTGGTGGTGAAGAAGGGGTCGAACACTGTCATCAGGTGCTCGGGGGCGATGCCGGAGCCGTTGTCCTCCACCGTCACCACCACGCGGCCGTCGCTCACCCGGCCACTCACCACGACGCGGGCGCCGGAGCGGCCCGCCACCGCGTCGCAGGCGTTCTCCACCAGATTGACCATCACCTGATGCAGTTGTCCCGGCTGTCCGCGCACCGCCAGCGGCCCGGCCATGTCGAGGACGGCTTCCGGCCCGGCCCGGCGCCCCCTGGCGGCCCACTGCACCGCCTTGTCCACAACCTCGGCCAGATCGAACGGCTCGGGCGCGCCGGTTTCGGAGAAGGACAGGCGCTTCAGGCTCTTGACGATGTCGGCGACCCGCTGGGCACCCTCCATGGTGCCGCCCACCAGCGCCGGCAGATCGTCCATCAGGGCGTCGATACGCAGGCTCCGGCGCAGGCTCTCGCGCTCCGCCTCGGGGACGCCGCGATGAATGGCTTCGAGGTAGACCGACAGGCGGTCGCGATACTTGGTCAGGGCGTGGGTGTTGCCGTAGATGAAGCTGATGGGGTTGTTGAGCTCGTGCGCCACACCGGCGATGAGGCGACCCAGCGAGGCCATCTTCTCCTGCTGCACCAGTTGCTGCTGCGCCTGCTTGAGCGCTTCGTAGGCGCGGCGCAGCTCGCCCACCGGACGGCCGGTCAACACGATGCCGGCGGGCAGGCCGTGATGGTCGAAGCGGGTGGCGCAGTTGAGCGCCACCATCTCGGAAACACCGCCGCCGCCCGAACGAAACCGCACCTCGCGGTCGTGGCCGCGGCCGGCTTCCACCCAGTGGCACAGTTCCAGCGTCTCGATGTCGGCGGCCAGCACCTCGGCGAGGGGCCGCCCGAGCAGGTCGGCCTCGGCCAGGTCGGTCAGGGTGAGGAAGGCGAGATTGACCTGCTGGATGCGGCCCTGCTGGTCGCACACCACCAGAATATCGGACACCGCCGACAGTACGCTGTTGATGAAGCGTTGCGCCTCTTCCAGCGCCGAGTTCTTCTCCTCAAGCTCGACTTCGTACTGGATGAGGTCGGAATAGACCTCCTCCATCTTGCGGATGACCTCGATCCAGGCGATTTCCTGGGCGGCCGACAACTCGGGGCCGGGCACGCCGGCGAAATCGTGGGCCGATGGCGGGCGTGGCTCGGCCTGACTGGCCATCAGCTTGCCCGCTCGATGGCGTAACGCTGCAGCTTGGCGCGCAGGCCGACCCGCGACAGGCCCAGCTCATCGGCGACCCGGCTGATGTTCCAGCGATGGAGCTCCAGCGCCTCCCTGAGAAGGCGGGATTCGAGCGCCTCGACCTGATCCTTGAGCGAGCCACTCTCGGCATCGGCCATGGCCCGCCCGCCGGGGCAGGCGCGCTGCCGCAGCCGGGAAGAGATCAGATCGGCCGCCAGCCACGCACCGTCCGCCAAAGCCACCATGCGCTGGATCTCGTTCTGCAACTCACGGACATTGCCCTGCCAGTCATAGGCCGTGAGCACGCTCAAGACCTCGGGCGTGAAACCGGCGATGGCCTTGCCGAACCCCTTGGCGGTATCGGCCAGCAGCCGCTTCGCGAGCACCGGCACATCCATCGGCCGCTCGCGCAGGGGCGGCAGGTGGATGGGGAAGGCGGCGAGGCGATAATAGAGGTCGCGGCGGAAGTGGCGCTCGCGCACCTCTTCCTCCAGATTGCGGTTGGTGGCGGAGATGACGCGGACATCCACCTTGCGGGTCAGCCGGGCGCCCAGCGGCCGGATCTCGCCCTCCTGCAGCACACGCAACAGCTTGACTTGGAAGGCGGCCGAGGTCTCGCCGATCTCGTCGAGGAAAATGGTGCCGCCGGAGGCCTGCTCGAACAGGCCGATACGGTCCTCGTAGGCGCCGGTAAAGGCGCCCTTCTTGCAGCCGAACAACTCGGATTCCAGCAGCTGATCGGGCAGCGCACCGCAATTTTCCACCACGAATGGCTTGTCGCCCCGCGGGCTGTTGTAGTGGATGGCGCGGGCTAGCAGCTCCTTGCCGGTGCCCGATTCACCGGTGATCAGCACCGAAATGTCGAAGCCGGCCACCCGCTCGGCCAATGCCATCACCTCGCGGAGCGGCGAATCCGGGGCGTGGATGATACGGTCGAAATGGTGTTGCCGCCGCAGTTGGCCGGTCTTCTTCGCGATGTCCTTGGCCAGGATAGCCGGGGCGACCTTGAGATCGATGCTGGCCTGGGCATGCTCGCGCTGTAGCCGGTAGAGGGTGAGAGCAGCACGGATGGTGCGCACCAGTTCGTCCGGCTCCCAGGGCTTGGTGATGTACTGGTAGATGCCGGCCTCGTTGACCCCGGCGATGATATCCTCGGCCTCGGAGTAGCCCGAGATGATCATGCGCACCGGATCGGGCCAGCGCGACCGCACCGTCTTGAGAAACTCGACACCGGGAATGCCCGGCATGCGCTGGTCGCACAGGATGGCGTGCACCATCTCCTGCTCCAGCAGCCCTTCGGCTTCCTCGGCGGAGGAGGCGGTGAGAATCTGGAATTCGTCGGCCAGCACGCGCCGCAGCGCTTCCTGCGACTGCCGCTCATCGTCCACCACCAGGATGATCGGCAGATCCGTCATGGCAGGAAGGGTTACACAGAGCCTCGCCTGATGGCTAGAGCGAAGTGCTCGCTCAGCCCTTGATCTTTATCAAGATTGCTCAGGAAATTTGCACGGAACTGGTCCGACCGCCGCCCAATAAACAGGCAAATAAGGGGTTCTACCAGGGCGCCGCCACATCCGCCATCGGACCGGTCAAGATCCAT
>CAJANL010000231.1 GCA_903941105.1 uncultured Rhodospirillaceae bacterium | reverse complement strand
ATGCAGACGGTAAATCTCGCACCGCTCATCCAAGCTGAGCTGATCGTAGGTCGTTCCCATCGCAACATCCCATCTTAAGGGTGTTGCACTTCAATCGTGAGTCTAGGGGGTCCATGTTGGGGCAATGACTGGCATTTGCCCCCATATGCTGTGCTGCCGGACGCATGGATTCCCGCCTTCGCGGGAATGACGAAAGGAAAGTGGAGCTTTTTTCCGCACCCTGATAAAGCGTGATGCCCTAGATGTGCATCACGCTTTAGCCTTTATGAATTTGCCCTCGCCGGGCGGACGCATCCGCGCCCTTGGCCGCGGCCGCAATGGCCGCCAGCGTGCGTCGAATTTGACGCTCGCCGCTCTAGAAATCCAGGCTTTCCTGGATCGCCTTGATGCCGGCGGCGGCGCATTTGTCGTCGAGATGGCCGCCGGGAGCGCCGGAGACGCCGATGCCGGCGACGATCTGCCCGGCGGATTCCACCTTCATGCCACCACCGACGATCACCACCTTGGGCAGGTGACGGATGCCGCTGGCCGGCTTGCCGGGGGCCGTCATCTCCACCAGCTCCGAGGTGTTGGTGCGGAAGCTGACCGCCGTCCATGCCTTGCCGGCGGCGGTATCGATGGTGTGGGCGCCGGCGAAGCGGTCGCGTACCGCCGCCTGGACGTTGCCGCCGCGATCCACCACCGCCACCGCCACCTGATAGCCGTCGGCGCGGCAGGACTGCAAGGCGGCCTGCACTGCCTTCAGGGCGGTCTCGGGAGTCATCAGCTTGATCTCGTAGGTGGAGTCGCCGGCCATGGCCGGGGCCGTGGCCAGGGCCAGGGCCAGGGCGGCAATGGCGGTCTTGATCATGGAGTTGCGCATGCGATTCTCCTCCCCCTCATGGTGAAACTTGCGGTCAGCATTCGGCCGCCGGCCGTCCCGCCGCCTTCATCCTGGCGATGATGGCCGCCAGTTCGCCGTAGAACTCCGCCTCGCCACCATAGCCGACGATGCGGCCGGCTTCGCCGCGGCAATCGAGGACGACGAAGGTGGGGCTGTACTTGACGCCGACGATGCCGGCCAGAGGGGCCGGCGGCGGCCGCATCATGTCGACCCGCCGCAGCGGCAACAGGCGCCCCTCGTCGGTGCGGTCATAGACGGGCCCCACCTCGCGGTGCCATTTCAGGCACCACGGGCAGGTCGCCGTCTCGAACATGGCCAATTCGGCAGCCGCCGCGCTTCCGGCCCAGCCGATCAAGGCCAGGGCAACGGCGGCGGGCGATGCCCCGGCCATCCGCATCAGTTGCCGGTCTTCTTGATGTTGAAGGTATAGACGCCGCCGGCCTCGCTCTGGCTGACCAGGGTGTTGCCGGTCTGGCGGCAGAACGCGTCAAAATCCTTCACCGAGCCGGGGTCGGTGGCGAGCACCTGGAGGGTGTCGCCGGACGAAATGTCCTTGATCGCCTTTTTGGCGCGCAGGATCGGCAGCGGGCAGTTGAGGCCCTTGACATCGAGAACGTTGGTCATCTTGAGCTTCCTCCAAATACTGTTCTTGAGCAAACCGTCGGGTCGGTGCTAATTTAGAAACCAGAAATATATAGGGGAACGGTCCGCCCGCCAAGCATCCTGTGCGACAAGGGCCGTCCATAAGGGGAGGATGGTCATCGTGTCCGACATTCCGCTCACCACCGTCGTGGGCGGCGCCGCGTTCATCGCGGGTGCCGTCTTTGGCGCCACGGCCAATCGTACCAATTTCTGCACCATGGGCGCCATCTCTGATGCCGTCTTCATGGGCGACTACAAACGCTTTCGCGCCTGGATGCTGGCGGTCGCCATCGGCATCGTCGCCAGCCAGGGCATGGTCGCCGCCGGCATGGTCGACCTCGGCAAGTCGATCTATCTCGGGGCCAATATCGGCTGGGCCGGCGCGGTGCTGGGCGGGCTGATGTTCGGCTTCGGCATGACCATGGCGGGCGGCTGCGGCAACAAGACGCTGGTGCGCATCGGCGGCGGCAATCTGAAGTCGGTGATGGTCTTCATGATCGTGGCCCTGTTCGCCTATATGACGCTGAAGGGCCCCATCGCCCTGGCCCGCATCCAGATGGAAGGCGTCACCAATATCAGCGCCGCCAGTCTGGGCCTCGCCAGTCAGTCGTTGCCGGCGGTGCTGGCCAAGCTGGGCCTGTCGGCGGGCATGGCGCGCTGGCTGGCGGTGGCGGCGGTGGCCGGCGGGCTGGTGATCTGGTGCTTCAAGGACGCCGAGTTCCGCTCCAGCCCGCAGGACATGCTGGGCGGTGTGGTGATCGGCCTGATGGTGCCGGCCGGCTGGTGGATCACCGGCGTGCTGGGTGCCGACGATTTCGAGCCGACGCAGTTGGCCTCGTTCACCTTCGTCGGTCCCATGGGTGACGGCATGCAGTATCTGATGACCTTCACCGGTTCGACCATCAACTTCGGCATTGCGGCGGCGGCGGGGGTGATCTTCGGCTCGTTCCTGGTCTCGGCAGCGGGCAAAAGCTTCCACGTCGAGGCATTCTCCGATGCCGGCGACATGCTGCGGCACATGTTCGGCGCGGCGCTGATGGGCACCGGCGGCGTGCTGGCCATGGGCTGCACCATCGGCCAGGGGCTGAGCGGCATGTCCACCCTGTCGCTGACCTCGGTCCTCGCGCTGGGCTCGATCATCTTCGGCGGCGTGCTGGGGATGAAGTACCTGGAAGAGGGCTCGCTGGGCGGCGCCGTCAAGGCGGTGTTCGCCCGGGCATAGACAGCCCGCACCCGTCCCGCCCATCGGGCGGGACGGGTGCGGAGGTCTTATTCGCCCATGTTGAGGTTGACCGCGGAGACCCGGCCACGATCGCCGCGGGCGACGTCGTAGCCCACCTTCTGCCCTTCGTTCAGGGTGCTGCGGCCGGCCCGCTCCACCGCCGAGATGTGCACGAACACATCCTTGCTGCCGTCATCCGGCATGATGAAGCCGTAGCCCTTGCCGGCATTGAACCACTTGACCGTTCCTGTCGCCATGTCCGTGTCTCCGTTGGCCCGTCCCGCCCCAGCCTTGCCGGCAGGGACGTCCGCGGCATGTGGGGAGACGGCACCGCCGTCGACAAGGATGTGGCGGCCTTCTGCGCCGCCGCTTCGGCGTTGGAGGAAGGCGCCGCTCTCAACTGGGCAGCAGGCACGACACCGCGGTGAGGTCGTCGCGCAATGGGCGCTGCACCGCATCGAGGAAGGGGCGGATCAGCGAGGCGGCATCCCAGGCGGTGCCCTGTCCGACCCGCTCGCCCAGCATCTCGGCGACGCCCTGCGAGCCCAATTGGCGGCGCGTTCGCAGGGGGCATTCGTTGAGCGCGTCGCTGTGCAGGAACAGCAGCGTCCCCGGCGCCAGCACCAATTGGCGTTGGGGGTAGCGGGCGGCGGCGACCACGCCCAGCGGCAGGCCGTGCCCCTGTCCGGCCACCACCTCGGCGCTGCCGAAGCTGACCGCCAGGGGATGCGGTGCCGCGGCGGCGGCATAGACGAACTCCCCCGCCCCCACATCGACCACGCCATAGAGCATGGTGGCGTATTGCCCCAGCGGCAGCAGGCCGAACAAGTGGCGGTTCAGTTGCTCCATGTAGGCCGACGGGTTGTCACGGTGCTCGGTGAGGTGATGCACCAGCGTATGCAGGCGGAAGGTGTTGAGCGCCGCCGAATAGCCATGGCCAGAGAAGTCGGCGATGAACAGGGCGAACCGCTGGCCGTCGAGCGGCTTGAGGCCCCAGATGTCGCCGCCGACCTCGCGCGAGGTCTCGAACAGGCCGCTGATGCGCACCCCATAGCGGAATTCCACCTGGGTGATGTCGTCCGCCGTCGGCAGCAGTTCGCCCTGCATGGCCCGCGCCGCCTTAAGGTCGTCGCCCGCCACGGCGGCGACGGCGTCTGCGGCGGTAGCCGGGATCATGCTCCTGACCGCCTCGCCGCCGTCACGCGCCACGCAGACCACCTCATTGCCGGGGTCGCGATACTCGACGCTCTCGAATGACATCCGCCGCGCCATGAGAATGCCGCGACCGTGGGCGTGGAAGGCGCGCCGCATGTCGAAATCGAGGAATCCCCGCCAGTCGAACCCCCGCCCCTCGTCGGTGACGGTGAAGCGGACCTCGCCGGGACGGCGCTCGAACCGCACCGTGACGCGCTTGTCGGCATTGGCGGGCAGGGCGAGACGGGTCTCCACCTCCTGCGCCCAACGCCTCTCGGCAAGCAGGGCGGCCTTTTCCTCGAAGGTGATGCCCAGATTGCCGTGCTCGACGGCATTGGTGAACAACTCGTTGAGGCCGACCACCAGCGATCTCGGGCTCGGACAGGCGCGCGCCAGCGAGACCGCCAGGTCGCGGCCTTCGTCGAGGGTGGCGAAGCGGAAGGTTCCCGCCTCCATCAAAGTCAGCGCCGTACTGCGCTTGACCAGATCGTCCTGAAGGCGGCGGAAGCGGGTTTGCGTCTCGATGGCCGACTGCATCACCGAGATCAGGATGCGACGGTCGAGCGGCTTCAGCAGGTAATAGAACACCCCGGCGGCGATGCCGCTGGCGATTTCCTCCTCCGAGTCGCAAGCGGTCTGCATGATCACCGGAATGGAGCGCAGCCGTTCGTCGGCCTTGAGGTGTGCCAGCAGCGTCATGCCGTCCATGCGCGGCATCATGCGGTCGAGCAGCATCACGTCGCACAGGCCGGGATCGCGGTCGAGCATGTCCCAGGCGTCCTGGCCGTCGACGGCGGCGATGCAGTGGTAGCCGTTCGCCTTCAACGCCGCCAGCAACAGGTGCCGGTTGACCGGTTCATCGTCGACCACCAGGACCCGCGACACACCTTCGGCCGCGATGGACACGTCAATCCTCGATAATGAAAAGGCTGTCGAAGCAAGCGAGGGTGAGCAGTTCCTTCACTTCGCCCTTGGCCCGGGTCAGCCGGATCTCGATACCGGCCCGTTCGGCACCGTCGCGCAGCGTCAGCAGCATGCCCAGCCCGGCCGAATCCATGTAATCCAGCTTGTTGAGGTTGATGGCGGCCTGTCGCCCGCCGGACCGCACGATCTTCTCGATGACGCCGTCGAACGCCTCGCGGTCGGAGAAGGTGAGCTGGTCGCGCAACGCCAGCACCAAACCATCCGGGCCCTCGGTGAACTCGTACCTCACGACGCTATCCCATCACTCATGCTGCCCTGCCTCCGCTGCGAGCGGAAATGAACTGTTCCAACGTGGCCGCCTGGCCTTCCTCGAAGTCGAACCGGACGTGGGTGTTCTGCTCGGTCACCGCGACGACGCTCCCCTTCCACACGCCGAGATGGGCGACATCCAGTTCGAACTCCGCCCCGCGGCCGATGGCCAGCTGACGATCGAGGACGCCGGTTCCCACCAGGGCGATTTCCTGCAGCAGGCACGGCCGCCGGGCGCCGGCCACCGAGGCAGTGGCGGCGACGTTGACGGTGTGGCGTTGGTTCATGTGGCGGCTTTCCTCGCCGCAGGACCGCATGATCTCGTCGATGGCCCCCTTCATCAGCCCAATACGGCTGCGCACGCTGGCGGCCGAGTGGTGGACGTCGCCGGATAGGCGGCCGGTCTCTTCGGTCGAATGCGAGGCCTCGACGATCTCCATGGCGGCCTCCTGGGTGCCGGCGGCGGCGGTCTGGGCGGCGCGGGCGATCTCCAGGGTGGCGGCGGACTGCTCCTCCACCGCCACGGCGATGCTGCCCGAGATTTCGCCGATGTCGCCGATGGTGCCGAGGATGCCGCGAATGGCGGTCACCGCTTCGCCGGTGGCGCTTTGGATGGCGGAGATCTGCTCGCCGATCTGGTCGGTGGCGCGGCCGGTCTGGTTGGCCAGGTTCTTGACCTCGCCCGCCACCACCGCAAAGCCCTTGCCGGCATCGCCGGCCCGCGCCGCCTCGATGGTGGCGTTGAGCGCCAGAAGGTTGGTCTGGGACGCAATGTCGTTGATCAGCTTGACCACCTCGCCGACGCTCGCCGACGCTTCGGCCAGTCCCTTGACGATGCGGTCGACCTTGCCGGCCTCGTCCCGCGCTTCGAGGGAGATGCGGGTGGAGGTCGAAACCTGGCGGCTGATCTCATGCACCGAGGCCGACAGCTCCTCGGCCGCGGCAGCCACCGAATTGACCCCGGAATTGGCCGATTCCGAAGCCGCCGCCGCCGCCTGCGAGCGGCTGCGGACCTGATCGACCGAGTCAGCCATGGTGGCGGCCGAGCCGATCATGGTGTCGGCCTCGGCCAGCACCATGCCGATGGCGCCGCTGACCTCCTCGTCGATGGCGTTGGTCAGCGCCAGGATCTCGCTTTGAAGCTTGCGGCGGTTGCGCCGGTGTTCGGCCTCCTGGTGCGCCGCACCCTGGCGGACCTTGTAGGCGGCGTCGCGGAACACTTCGACCGCGGCGGCAAGGCGGCCCATTTCGTCGGGGCGGCCACGCCCGGGGACGCTCACCGACAGGTCGCCCTCGGCCATGCGGGTGGTGACTTCGGTCATCTCGATCAGCGGCCGCATCATCTGGCGGTCGAGGATGATGCCGGCGCCGACCACCAGCAACAGCAGCACCACCGCCGACAGGCCCATGGCGATCGCCTGGCTGCGCACCGACGCGGTGAGCCCCTCGCGCGCCTCCAACTGCTTGGTGGCGGCCTCGGCGATGGTCACCTCGACGGCCTCCAGCAGGGTATCGAGCAGCGATTTCAGCCCCACTCCCGCCCCGTCGAAGTCGTCCAGCTGTGTCGCGCCGTTCCCGCTTTCCACATAGGCCCGCGCCATGTCGCGGCCGCTGTCCAGGAAGGGGGCGAAGGCGAGGCCGACCCCGTCCAGCGCCCGTTCCACATCGGGCAGTCCGAGGTGCTGGGCCGAGGCCAGCGCGGTAGCGTGGTGGTGCGCGAAGCGGCCGGCCGCAGTCTCGATGGCAGCCAGGCCGGCGGCCAGCCGTTCCTGTCCGCGCGCCGCCGCCACCTCCGCCAGCACGCCGCGAATCTCGGCGACGTCGAGCTGGATGTCCTTGATGGTCTCGATCAAGGGGATCTGTTCTTCGGCGATGACGCGGCCGACCTCGCCCATCTGCTCGGCGAGTTCGATCTCGCGCAGGGCGATGACCCCGTTCACCACCAGGGTCACCATGGCGGTGAGGATAATGGCGCCGAAAGCGGCGAAAAATTTGCGACGGATGCTCAAAATTCCGTTCCCCCGAAACGGCACGTTTGGAATGTTGACGAATTCTGCGCCTCACCGCAACTGGCGCTTGGTCGAGGCTCACCCTTTTTGCAGTGCAGCATGAAAGGGGCGTTATATGAGCGCATTATTGTATTGTGGAGTCCGCCACCCCTCCGATACATTGCCAGCGAATGATATTCCCTTCGTTGCGGGAGGCTGGGGTGAAGGCAGACGTGACTGTAAGCCGTCGCGATTTCCTGGTGGCCGGTGCCGGTGTGGCGGTGGCGGCATCGCTGCCGCGGCCGGCCGCGGCGACGACGCAGGAAGCCGACGAAATGCTGAAGAAGCTGATCGGCAATGCGGTTCCCAAGGAAGGCCGGGTACAGCTCCGGCTGAAGGACGTTGCCGAAAGCGGCGCGGCCGAACCCATCGCCGTGGCGGTGGACAGCCCGATGACCGCCGCCGACCACGTCAAGACCATCCACGTCATCGCCGAGGGCAATCCGGCGCCCGGCGTCGCGTCGTGGTCGTTCGGGCCGCGCTCGGGCAAGGCCGAGGTCGCCTTCCGCATGCGCCTGGCCAAGAGCCAGACCGTCCGCGCCTATGCCGTGATGAGCGACGGCACGGTGTGGAGCGCCAAGCAGGAAATCAAGGTCACCGTCGGCGGCTGCAGCGGCTGAGGCAGGAGAGGACTCCCATGGCGAATTCAGAACGCGTCAAGGCCCGCATCCCGGCCAAGGCCAGGAAGGGCGAGATCATCGAGATCAAGGCCCAGCTTACCCACGACATGGAGTCGGGGCAGCGCAAGGACAAGGATGGCAAGACCATCCCGCGCCGCATCGTCAACAAGTTCGTCTGCACCTGGAACGGCGAGCCGGTAACCAGCGGCGAATGGCACTCGGCGGTGTCGCTCAACCCCTTCACCACCATCTATGCCCTGGCCAGCGAAAGCGGCAAGGTCCGCCTCGCCTGGCACGACGAAACCGGCGAAGTCTACGAATACGTCCAGGACGTGGTGGTCGAGTAGACGTTTAACAGGGTGCGGAAGAACTCAACTTTTCCTTCGTCATTCCCGCGTTTTCCTTCGTCATTCCCGCGAAGGCGGGAATCCATGCATCCGGCAGCACAGCATATGGGGGCAAATGCCAGTCCTTGCCCCAACATGGACCCCCGCCTTCGCGGGGGTGACGCGATGAAGGGCGGCGGGAAGAGTTTTTCCGCAGCCCGTTAATCTTACTGTGTCATAAAATACGATTTTGTGGTATGGATGGAGATTGGTTCT
>CAJANL010000230.1 GCA_903941105.1 uncultured Rhodospirillaceae bacterium | reverse complement strand
TCGTCGTTGCCGGGACAACCTGTCGTCTTCGGGATGACGAGGGGCTGGCCCTTTGGATGAATCCGACTCAATAGGCAAGGCGAGGAAGGTAGCGTGATACCCGAGGAACCCCGACGCGGCAGCCCATGGGGACTGCTTGCCATCCTGTCGCTGCTGGTGGTGATCGGCCTCGGGCTGCTATGGGATGTGGCCGGCGGCCCCATGGGCAAGCTGAGCGGGCTCTCGTCGGTTCGCCGGGCGGAAGGTTTGCTCCTGGGACGACTTCCCCTCCCGACCGAGCCGTCGATCTTCGCGCCGATCGATAAGTTGCTCGCTCCGCCGGAGCGCTATCGCCTGATGACCATCCGACATATTCCGCCGGTGACGGCTGGAGGCGGAATGCCGCATCCCTATGTGGGCGACTGCCGCAACTGTCATCTGCTGGTCGGCGGGCCGCCGGCCGGATCACAGTTCAAGACGCCGGTTGGGGCGATTATGGAAAACCTGTCGCGGGTCCGGAAATTGGGGCCACCGATTCTGCCAACCTCAAGGCAGCCGCATCCCCCGGCCGGCCGTTGCATCAAATGTCACGACATCGTCGTGAAAGTTCCGGTCGAGCCGAACTCAGGGGTTCGCTGGCGCCTTTGACCGGGCGCCGGCCCGAGGGCGGAGCGGGATCACGGTGGGATGGCATGCGTATCGACGTGATCATCAATGCCGCCGCCGGCTCGGTGCGGCAATACCGTTCCAAGGCCCTTGTGAGGGGCGTCGGCGAGGCCTTCATGGGGCGGGGACACCGTGTGGGTGTCACGCTTGAAAAAGGCAAATCCCTGGGAAGAGCGATTCGGCGGTCCTGCGATGATCCGTCGGTCGAGGTCGTGGTCATCGGTGGCGGCGACGGCAGCGTGTCGCGGGCGCTGGAGCATGTGGTGCCCGCGGGCAAGTCCCTCGGCATCCTGCCCATGGGGACCATGAACTATGTCGCGCGGGAGTTGGGCACGCCCCGGGATCCCGTTCAGGCCGCCGCCGCATTGGCTGACGGCCGGGTGTCGGCCATCGACCTAGGGGAGGTCAACGGCCGGATGTTTCTGATCCGCGCCTGCTTGGGGATGCTACCGGAATTCATCCGGGGGCGTGACCTCGTCCGCCGCAAGGGCGGCGAGGTGTTGAACGCGGTGGCGGCCGGACTCCTAGGAGTTGTCCGGAACTACCCGCTAATCGATGTTGCGCTCCGCTGGGACGGGGGCGCCCGCCGGCTGTCGACGCCATTTCTGATGATTTCCAATAATGTCTGTGTGGATACGGCGCCGCTGCGCCTTCGCCGGAGACGTCTGGATGAGGCGACCCTGGCGGTCTATTTGGCGAACGGCATCGACCCGGCGTCGCTGGCCACTTTCGGTATCCAGGCGATGATGGGGCAGTGGATAAACAATAACGAGTTGGCGTGGTTCACCACGCGGGGAATTGAAGTGGATGCGCCAGGAGCGCTGGAATTGTCCATCGACGGCGAAGTCGAGACCATGAAACCGCCCCTGGCGTTCATCACGCGTCCCTTGGCGCTGAAAATCCTTTGCCCGACGCGCGCGGCGACCTAGTCGCCCTCATAGCGCCACAAGGCGCCCTTTCGGGAGTGGGGCAAACCGGTCGAGCTTGGCGATCTGGGCTCTCATGTCTTCGAGTTCGGCGAGTATCCCTTTCAACTCTCGTTCCAACTGGACGGCTCGTCGCCGGAAGTGCTCCGATTGGTGCAAACACATCTCGGAGATGATTTTCTGCCGCGCTGATCCGTCGTCGCCGGCCAGATCGCCTTTGACCTGGGACGGCAGTATGTCGAATTCCGCGAAAATCTTGGGGAGGGTGGCATCCAGCATGCAATTTCGGGCATTTAGATGGTGCTTGCCCGGTCCGGAAAATTCCACCTCTTCGGTGACCGATGCGGTAACGATCTTTAAGGTATGAAGTAGTTTAATTATCTCGACATCGTCGATGTAACGGTCGCATTTTGATCTGTCGCCGATTGCCTTCAGCAACGAATCCAGAAATTCCTGCATCTTCGTCAAATTTTTGGTGATCAGTTCACGGACAGCGTATTCCACCATTCTCATTGATCCAGATGTAAAATCCGCGACAGAAATCCGTTTTCATATTATGGATAGTGTGGCCGTCTCACAAGGGTGACACCTTGCCATTTGATCACATCGGGGAATGCCTGGCGATCGGAATAGCCTGAGTGTTCGTACCCGCCCGCTATCGGAGATGCTATGGATACCATATGGGACATTTCCGCGGTTGTCGCGGTCGGGGTTTTGACAGCGGCGGTGCTCATACGACATGTCTTGCGAAAGTTCCAGGGACCCCGTTCTCCGGAGTGCGGCGGCGGGTGCTGCGGCGGTGCGAAGCGCCCCACCGGGGCCGACGGTTGCCGCTGACATTCCTTTTCCGGCAGGGATGAAATAGTGCCGCACGGACGGATGCCCAAAAATGGGTTGCTGAAGGTGGCGATCTTCCTGGTCCTGGCGGCGCTGATCGTGGGGGCCGAAGCGATCGGTCGGGGGGATGGCGCCGCTGTTCGAAAAAAGCCGCCCTTGCGGTCCGGCGCCGGCCCCGCGCCGTTATCCTACCCCGCGTTCAGTGGTTCCACCGGTTCGTCCGGACGGTTCAAAGCGGTCCGGATTGTTACGGCCAGTTGTGGCAACCGACACGACTTGCTCAGCAGGGTTACGCCCTCGTCCAGGCCGCCGTATTTGGCATTCCACTTGTAGAAGGTCGGCTGGCCGATCCCGTGCCACCGGCAAACATCCGCCGTCGGGTGGCCGGCCTCCTGCTCCTTGAGGATGCCGATGATCTGCTCCTCGGTGAACCTGCTGCGCTTCATAGTCCGTCTCCCCTGTGCGACGGACTCTACCTCAAACTGGAGGAGTTTTCGGGGGCAGGTCATGAAGCTTGATGAGTTGATCACCGAAATCCTGTTCAAAAAGGTTATGTCGGTCACCGACTTTGGCTGCGCGTCGCCATGAACCACTCTGCAACCGGCCTGCGAGCCGGTCATTGAACGCAATCGGATCATCCCACTTGGACCGCCAGCGGTTCTCATTTTGGAAAAAGGGCCTTCCCTCCTGACTCGGGATGTGATACCAGCGGCCGAAATGGCAGACTCGCGTTAATGGCTCGCGTTAATGGCTTGCGCTCGCTGACTCGCCGTTATTCGCTAGATGTTGTAGCGACTCGCGGAGGGGCCAGCGCCTTGACCAGATCATCGACGGCGCGGGTCGAGACGCCATGCACATAGGCTTCCTGGATCACCGCCGTCAGCGCCTTCTCGGCGATGCGGCGCGGTTCCAGGAAGCAGGGGAAG
>CAJANL010000229.1 GCA_903941105.1 uncultured Rhodospirillaceae bacterium | reverse complement strand
GGGTTCCATTCCGTCTACTTGCCAGAATGTATACACGTGGACGCCTCGTCACCGCGCTCATACCGACCCTACCGACGGAATGGATGCCCGCTTTCGCGGGCATGACGAGGTTATGCCCACCCGAATTAGCCACTCGTTAACCTGAATTCGGAGCCCTGGGGAGGGCCGGAGCCAACTTGCGTCATCGGCCCCGCAATTCCATGATGAATCATTTTTTCAGTGCGGGTCGCCGTGCAGAATTTCGGCCAGGGTGGCCACCGATTTCTCCCACAGGGGCCGAATGTCGCGGGCGCGGGCGGGGGCGCGGAAATCGCCGGCCAGGGCGAGGTCCTCGACGCCACGGCAGCACTCGGCCAGCGCGGTGCAGTGCAGGCTCATGGCCGCGCCCGACAGCTTGTGCGCGGTGGCCGCCAGCTGGCGGAAGCGACTCTCGCCGGCATGGCCCTCGGCGGCGTCGAGATCGGCGGCCGAACTGGCGTGGAACAGCGTCGTCAGGCTTCGCATTCGCTCGATGCCCAGGGCGGCGATGTCCTCGGCCAGCCCGTCCATGGCGACGATACGTTGTGCCGTGTCCGCCGCCGTCCGCTGCGGGCAGCCGGCCAACAGCCGGGCGATGTCGTCGACGCGGAACGGCTTGCCGAGGCAGCCGGAAATGCCGGCCTCGCGCCACTGCGCTTCGGGGACGCCTTCCGGATTGGCGGTCAGCAGGTAGATGGCCGGGGCGTCGTCATCGGCGGCCTGGATGGCTCGCGCGGTGGCGAGCCCGTCCATTCCCGGCATGATCATGTCGAGCAGGATCGCGTCGAAGCGATGCCCTTGCGTCAGCTCCACCGCCAACTCGCCGTCGGGAGCGGAAATCACCATGTGGCCGCGTGACTCCAGCAGGCCGGCGGCCACCTCGCGGTTCACCTGATTGTCGTCCACCAGCAGGATGCTCAAGGGTAGAGGATCGGTGGTACCACGGCCGTCCTCGGCGGGCGCCATCGGTGCCGTCGAGACGGGCAGCGGCAGGTCGACGTGAAAGAGGCTGCCCTGGCCGGGGACGCTGTCGAAATGAATGAGGCCCCCCATCAGGGCCACCAGCCGGCGGCAGATGGCAAGACCCAGCCCGGCGCCGCCGTAACGTCGGCCGGGAGTGGTGTCTCCCTGCCAGAACTCGGTGAACAGGCTGGCGCGATCGGCTTCGGAGATGCCGATACCGGTATCGGTGACCGTGAAGCGCAACATCTGGCCGGGACAGTTCCCGACGATGGTCTCGACCGTGATGTCGACGCAGCCCGAGTCGGTGAACTTGATGGCGTTGCCCACCAGATTGAACAGGATCTGGCGCAACCGCAGACGGTCGCCGAGGACGATGCGCTCGACCTCGTCGGCAATGGCGACCGACAGGCGGAGGCTTTTCTCCATGGCGCGGGAGGTCATCACCAGGCGGACCTCCTCGACGGTGCCGATCACGTCGAATGCGGTGGGTTGCAGCGTCAGCCCATCGGCGTCGAGGCGGGCGAAGTCGAGGATGTCGTTGACCAGGCCCAGCAGCAACTCGCCCGACGACAGCACCGTCTCGCCGAAGGTCCGTTGGCGCTTGTCCAGCGGCGTCTCCAGCAGGATGCGCGTCATGCCGAGGATGCCATTCAGCGGCGTCCGGATCTCGTGGCCCATCATGGCAAGGAACACCGACTTGGCGCGGGCCGCCTGCTCGGCCTTGTCGCGCGCTTCGGTCAGGGCCTGTTCGGCCGCCTTGCGTTCGATGGCGTAGCGGATGACGCGCCCCAGTTCCGAGCCGTCGCCCCGGCCCTTGACCAGATAGTCCTGGGCACCGTGCTTCAGCGCCTCCAGCGCCAACGCCTCGTCGTCGTTGCCGGTCAACACCACCACCGGCAAGCGGGGAGCGGCGACGATCAGCGCATTCAGCGTGCCAAGCCCGGCCGAATCGGGAACGCTGAGATCGGCCAGCACGACGTCGACCTCGCGGCCGCCCAGTGCCGCCAGCGCCTCGGCCAACCTTGCCACCACGGTCACGGCGAAGCTGCCGGTCTTCAGGCGACGCAGCATCAGCCCCACCATGCGGGCATCGTCGGGATCGTCCTCCAGCAGCAGGACGCGGATGGCCTCGGGCATGGTTTCCTTTCAGCGCGGCAACTGAACCAGGCCGAACCAATAGTCCTGGATGCCGTGAACGGCGGTGGTGATGGCCTCGACATCCATGGGCTTGGTGACGAAGCTGTTGGCTCCCAACTGGTAGGCCCGCAGCACATCGCGCTCGGCCTCGGAGGTGGACAGCACCACCACCGGGATGGCCCGCAGCGTCGGATCGGTCTTGATCTCGTCCAGAATCTCGTGGCCGCTGCGCCCGGGCAGATTGAGGTCGAGCAGGATCAGGCCGGGGCGTGGTGCCTCGCGGTGGGGTCCGATCCGGCGCAGGAAGGCCAAGGCTTCCATGCCATTCTTGACGTGGTGGAGCATGCAATCGTGGCGACCGCGGCGCATGGCGATGCGCACCAGACCGGCGTCACCCTGGTCATCCTCAACCAGCAGCACCTGATAGGGTTTGCCGCTCACGATCGTCCTCCCGGTCCGTGCCCAGGAAGGGTCCCGCAAAAACCGGCGAATGGCAAGACGATGAAAGCCTGCCGCCCTGGCATCTCTATGTCTTCGGCCAGGTGAAGCGGACGATGGACCCTGAGGGCGAGGACGGATCGGCCCAGATGCGACCACCGTGGCGTTGGACGATCTTGCGGCAGATGGCCAGCCCTACGCCGGTCCCCTCGTATTCGTCGCGAGCGTGCAGGCGCTGGAAGATGCCGAAGATGCGTTCCGAGTGTTCGGGTGGGATGCCGATGCCGTTGTCGGCCACCGCGAACCACCACTCCGACCCCACCGCTTCGCAGCTGATCTCGATCATGGGCAGGATATCGGGATGGCGGTATTTGAGGGCGTTGCCCAGCAGGTTCTGAAACAGGCGGGCCATCTCGACGTGATCGCCCATCACCACCGGCAGGGTCGCCGGCACCACCAGCGAGGCATTGGTCTTGTCGATCTCCACCTGCAGGTCGGCGATCACGTCGCACAACTCCTCGGCGACGTCCACCGGTCCGTCCTTGGCGGTGCGTCCGACGCGGGAGTAGGTCAGCAGATCGGTGATCAGGCGATCCATCCGGCGGACGCCTTCGCGGGCGAACGTGATGAACTCGCGGGTTTCCCCGGTCAGCAGCGCCGCAAGATCCTCTTCCAGCAGCGTGACGTAGCTGCCCACCGCGCGCAGTGGTTGACGCAAATCGTGTGAGCAGACATAGGCGAACTCCTCAAGCTCTCCGTTGGAGCGGCGAAGTTCGCGCACCAGGGCATCGAGTCGGTCCTCAAGGTGCTTGCGCTCGGTGATGTCCTGGATGGCGCCGTTGAGCTGGAGCGGCTTGCGATCCTCGGTCAGCACCACTTCTCCCTGGGCGTGCAGCACGCGCACTTCGCCGTCGGGGCGAATGATCCGAAAATCCTCGTCGATGGTGCGGCCATGGGCGGCGGCGGCCTCAAGGGCGTCAAGTATCCGGGGGCGGTCGGTGGGGTGAACGCGGTCGAGAAATACTTCGACCGAAGGGACGCAATCGTCGGGCTCCAGCCCAAGGACGGCGTGGAACTCGTCGGACCACTGGTGGCGGTTGGTGTGAAATTCCCAGATGGTGCTGCCGACATGGGCGAGGCGCTCGGCGTTGGACAGCAGCGTCTGGCTGCGCCGTTCGATGTCGCAATAGGCCTGATCGAGTCGGTCGATGATCGCGGCGAAGGCGTTGCCCAGCACGGCGATCTCGCCGGTTCCCGAGGTGGCGAAGGCGGCAGGAACGACCTTGCCGGGGGAATAGGACGCCGCCGCCGCCGCCAGCCGCGACAAGGGGCCGGTCAGCCGGTGGCCCATCAGCGCGGCCAGTGCCACCACCGCCACCGCAATCAGGCTCCCGACGATCAGGAATGTGACGGTGAGGCGGCCGAGCGGGCGGGTCACAAGCTCGGCGGGCGCCACCGCGCGCAGGGCGAACTGGTGGACGTCGAGCAGCGCCGGCAGTCGCAAGGGGATGAGCGCCTCCATGCGATCGGCTCCGCGTGTGGGTCCGTGATTCCCCAGCAGGATCTCCCGCTCGCGTTCGTCATGGTGGAAAACCAGGGCCGCCGCCGTCATGGCTTCCGAGGGCGACCACAGCCGGTGGGCCAGGTCGTTCAGTCGCATGCGGCACACCAGCGCAGCCGTTGGCGACCCCGAACCCGGGGCGATGACCGGCAGGGCGATGACCAGTTCGGCGCCGCCTGCTGCTTCGACGATGCGCGAGGCCGGCCGGCCGGCGGCGAGAGCCGCCACCGCCACTGAATCCCCGCTGGCGAGATTGATACTGCGCGCGCCGGCCAAGGTGACCGACACACCGACACCGTGGACGTCGAGATATTCAGGCAGCGGCGGGGTGGGGTCCCGGGTTAGTGCCGTGCGCTCCGCCAGCCGGCCCGCGACGATGATCATGTCGTCCAGCAGGTCGGCCAGCTTGTGGGCCCGTATCCTGGCCTCGCCTTCGACCTGGCTGCGGGCGTAGTCGTGCAACTGCGACGACATGGCGAGGAATGCCGCGCCGCCGACCAGCAGCAGGACGGACAACGCCAGCACTGAGGCGCCCACCGCCACCATGTAGGAGAGCTTGCCGTGGACGTCCCTGCTCACCGACTCTTGCCCTCATTTCCCTCGTCGGCCAACCATAGGGGCGGCCAACCGACGGCACAAGCCCATGGCGCTACCCCGAAGGGCTGCGGTATAGGTCAGCGCCATGTCGAGAGAGTATCCGCAGCGCCCGCTTCCCGCCGTGCTGGCCATGGTGCCGCGCCAGGGCCGCGTGCTGCTGGTGCAACGTCGCCGCGAGCCCGGTCGCGGCAATTGGGGCTTTCCCGGCGGCCTGATCGAGCTGGGCGAGACGGTGGCGGTGGCGGTGCTGCGTGAATTGGCCGAGGAGACCGGCGTTGTCGCGGTCGCCGGTCCGGTGGTGGAGGTGATCGACGTGGTCACGCCCGACGATGGCGGCCGGGTGCGCTATCACTACCTGCTCAACGCGGTGCTGTGCCGCTGGGTGTCGGGGGAGGGCGCCGCCGCCGACGACGCGGCGGCGCTGGGCTGGTTCACCCCCGACGAGATCACCGCCCTGCCGTGCAGCCCCAACGTCGAACGGTTGGCGCGGGCGGTGTTGGGTCAACTGCCGGCGACGAACCTCTCTACCACGTGATCCGGCTGGCCGGACAGCCGCAGCACGGTGGCCAGGGCGTCGCGGCGGGCGGCCGGCGGCAGGCGCAACGGCTGGGCCGCTTCGGGATCGAAGAACAGGGGTTCGCCACGCCGGGGCGGGCGGCCGAACTTGCGTTCGAATTCCAATCGCCGTGCTTCCAGCACTCCCAGCAATTCAAGGGACAAGGGCAGGGCGTTTCGCCGCCCGCCAACCGGCTTGGCCTTCATGATCCGTCTCCTCCCGCTGATTTTTCGCTGATCTTAGCGAAGGGAGGGGGCGCGGTTTAGATGGGCCAACGGCGATTGCTGCTATGCCGAAAGGAAAGCCTCTCCCCGCGAGGGGAGAGGCTATGCACGAGACTACCTGCCCCGCGCCGCGCGGTTGCCGGCGTTGGGCAGGCCGGCGAAGCCGCCCTTCTGCGGGCTGCTGCCCGGGCGGGCCGGGCGCGGCGCCGGATGGGCATGCGCGGGACGCGCCTGCTCGGTATGGCGCTGGCTGGCGGGCTTGCCGGCCTGGGTGATGGCCGCCGGCCGCTGGGCGCGCTGCGGCGGCTTGGCGCTGCCGCCGGTGCGCCGGGCGATGTGGGGGGCGTGGAAGCGGTGATCCTCGTCCACCGGCACCGTCTGGCGGATGATCTTTTCGATCTGGCGCAGATAGGCGACCTCGTCACCGTCGCACAACGACACGGCGATACCCGAGGCGCCGGCCCGCGCGGTGCGACCGATGCGGTGGACATAGCTTTCCGGCTCGTTGGGCAGCTCGAAATTGATGACATGGGTGATGCCGTCGACGTCGATGCCGCGGGCGGCGATATCGGTGGCCACCAATGCCTTGATGGTGCCGTCCTTGAACGAGGCCAGCGCCTTCTGGCGGGCGTTCTGCGACTTGTTGCCATGGATGGCGTCGGCGGAGACGCCGGCCTTCTCCAACTGCTCGGCGACGCGGTTGGCGCCGTGCTTGGTGCGGGTGAAGATCAGGGCGCGCTCGACCGAGGCATGGGACAGCAGCTCGGTCAGCAGGGTGCGCTTATTGTCGCGCTCGACGAACATCACCCGCTGATCGACCTTCTCGGCCGTCGAGGACACCGGGGCGACCTCGACGCGGACGGCGTTGTGCAGCACGCTGTTGGCCAGGCCGACGATGGCCTCGGGCATGGTGGCCGAGAACAGCACCGTCTGGCGGACCGACGGCACCGCCGCGACGATCTTTCGGATGGGCAGGATGAAGCCCATGTCGAGCATGCGGTCGGCCTCGTCGAGCACCAGCGCCTCGACCGAGTCCAGGCGCACGGCGCCCTGGCTCATCAGGTCGAGCAGGCGGCCGGGAGTGGCCACCAGCACGTCGACGCCGCCGGCCATGGTCTTGATCTGCGGCACCATGCCGACGCCGCCGAAAATCAGGCAATGGCGGAAGCGGGGGTAGTTCTTGCCGTAGATCCGGAACGATTCGCCCACCTGAACCGCCAACTCGCGGGTGGGGGTGAGGACCAGGATGCGGGTGCTCTTGGGCTTGGCGCGCTTGTCGTTTTCGGCCATGCGCTGCAACAGCGGCAGGGCGAAGGCGGCGGTCTTGCCGGTTCCCGTCTGGGCCAGGCCCAGCACGTCCTTGCCGGCCAGCAGAAGGGGAATCGACTGCGCCTGGATCGGGGTGGGTGTGGTATAGCCCTCGGCGCCGAGCGCACGCAGAAGCGGTTCGGCGAGGCCGAGGTCGGTAAACTGGGTCATTTGATCTCTTTCGTCATGAATCGTCATGAGCCGCTGCCCTGGACTCAGGGCGCGGCGGTGTCCGGGTGCCCCACCGGGCGCGCAGGCCGCAGGGCGTGGGTTCGGAGGAATGGGTCCCGGACGGGGGCGAATGACGCCTTGCGCGCTGTCCTGGGACGGCCGGGCGCGAATCGCCCGAGCGCCGGCACCCTGCGCGTTCGCAGGTGCGAAGTCAAGGGAATGCTGGAAAGCCCCCTTTCCCTAATGCGCATTCCGGTACTACAATGCCTTTAGAGGCGAAGCATAGCGCCCGAACGAGGGAGGATTTGGATGGTCTGGAAGCAAGCGGCCGGGGCTGCCCTGGCAATGGTGATCGGTTTCGGCGCGACGACGGCGCGCGCCGCCGACGACATCAAGGTCGGCGCCTTCCTGTCGGTGACGGGCGTCATGTCGCTGATGGGGGACCCCGAGAAGAAGACGCTCGACCTGCTGGTGGAAAAGATCAACGCCGAGGGTGGCGTGCTCGGGCGCAAGGTCAAGCTCACCGTCTATGACGATGGCTCCGAGGCCGAAAAATCCACCTCCTTCGTCAAGCGTCTGATCGAGAACGATGAGGTCGACATCCTCATCGGCGGCTCCGGCACGCCGCAGAGCATGGCGGTGCTGCCGCTGGTCGAGCGGTCCCAGATTCCCTACGTTTCCATGGGTGGCGGTGTCGGCATCGTCGATCCGGTGCGCAAATGGGTGTTCAAGGTGCCGCCGACCGACCGCATGGCCGCCGAGAAGGTTCTGGGCGAGATGAAGAAGCGCGGCTTTACCAAGGTCGCGCTGCTGTCCGAGAACGTCGGATTCGGCAAATCCGGCCATGACCAGACGGTGCAGCTGGCGCCCAAGTTCGGCGTCGAGATTGTTGTCGACGAGGTCTACAGCCCGAAGGACCCCGACGTCACGCCGCAGCTGACCAAGATCCGTGCTGCCAATGTGCAGGCGCTGTTCATCTTCGGCACCGGCAACGGTCCGGCGGTGGTCA
The DNA here is from genome assembly GCA_903941105.1 of uncultured Rhodospirillaceae bacterium. Taxonomy (GTDB): domain Bacteria; phylum Pseudomonadota; class Alphaproteobacteria; order Rhodospirillales; family Magnetospirillaceae; genus CAJANL01. Next base: position 16,349 of record CAJANL010000229.1, on the reverse strand, counting down.
CCCGCAATATCCGCCAGCTCGGCCTCACCATGCCGACCTACCAGTCGCACGGCGTCGCCTCGAAGGATTTCCTGCGTCTGGTGGGCAACGCCGCCGACGGCATGCGCCTGCCGGCCGGCGCCCTGGCGGCGCCCGAGCAGTTGAAGGACGGTGATGCGCAGAAGCCGTTGGTCATCGCCTTCAAGAAGGCCTACGAGGAGCGTTACAAGACCGACGTCAACACCCTGGCGGGCCACGGCTACGACGCGCTGATGATCGCCTTGGAGGGCATCAAGCGGGCCGGCACCACCGACAAGGCCAAGGTGCGTGACGCCATCGAGACCATGCGGGGCCATATCGGCACCGCGGGTGTCGTCAACATGTCGCCCACCGACCACATGGGGCTGGACCTCGACGCCTTCCACATGATGGAGATCAAGAACGGCGACTGGCTGATGGTCGACTGAGCATGAATGGCGCCGACGACATCCTTCGGCCCAGCGTGGCGGCAGGGCGGGGCGATTGCCCCGCCCTGCTCTGCGACGGGCGGGTGCTCTCCTTCGACGAACTCGACCGCCTGGCCAACCGCTTCGGCAACGCCTTCCTGGCCGCCGGCATCGAGCGGCAGCAGCCGGTGCTGTTCCTGCTCGACGATGGTCCCGAGCTGGTAGCGGCCTATCTGGGAGCCATGCGGGCTGGACTGGTCAGCGTCGCCCTCAACACCCGCCTCGCCGTCAAGGATCTTGCCCACGCGCTCAACGACAGCGGCGCCACCCTGCTGCTGGCCGAGCCGGCGCTGCTGGGACTGGTGGCCGAATCGGGGGCGGCGATCCGGGTGTGGCCGGCCGACCAATTGGACGAGATCCTCGCCGGTGCCTCGGACGAACTGGCCTCGGCTGAAATGGCCCCCGAGGACACCGCCCTGTGGATGTACACCTCGGGCACCACCGGCCAGCCCAAGGCCGCCGTGCATGTCCATGGCTCGCTGGCCCTGGGCGAACGCCATGTGCGTGAGAATCTCGGCGTCGGACCGGGCGACCGCATCTTCTCGACCTCGAAGCTGTTTTTCGCCTATCCGCTGGGCCACTGCCTGATCGGCGGCCTGCGGGCCGGCGCCACCCTGGTGCTGCACCGGGGGTGGCCCGATGCGGCGGCGGCTGCCGAGGTGATCGAACGCGAGCGGCCCGCCGTGGTGCTGTCGGTGCCGTCGCTGTACCGGCTGCTGCTGAACACTCCCTTGAGCGGCGGGTTTCGTGGTGTCCGCTGCTATGTCTCGGCCGGCGAGCGGCTACCCGAGGAGCTGTGCCGGCGCTGGATGGCCGAGACCGGCCGTCCGCTCTACGAGGGTATCGGCGCCACCGAGGCGCTGTTCCTGTTCATCGCCAACACGCCTGCCGCCACGCGCCCCGGCGCCTGTGGCCGGCCGCTGCCCTGGGCCGAGGCTCGCCTGCTGGCCTCCGACGGTTCGGCGATCACCGCTCCCGATACGGCGGGGGATCTGTGGGTGCGCATGCCGTCGCTGTTCCGCCGCTATCATAACCGCCCCGAAAATACCGCCGCCGCCCTGGTGGACGGCTGGTGGAAGAGCGGCGACGTCTTCACCGTCGATGCCGAGGGCTGGTGGCGGCCGCAAGGGCGTTCCGACGACATGATCAAGGTCTCCGGCCAGTGGGTCAGCCCCGGCGAGGTCGAGGAGGTGGCGCTGACGGTGCCCGGAGTCGCCGATGCCGTCGCGGTCGGCCAATCCAATGCCGACGGCCTGATCCGCCTGATGCTCTACGCCGTGGCCGAGCCGGGCCAGAATGAGACCGCCCTGGAGGCCCGCGTGGTCGAGGCGCTGCGGGGCAAGCTGGCCATCTACAAGTGCCCGCGCACCGTGCGGTTCCTCGAAACCATCCCCCGCACCGCGACGGGAAAGGTGCAGCGCTTCAAGTTGCGGGAAGGGTAACTACCCTTGCCGCCGGAATGGCCCGGTCGCCTCGGCCATCTCCGCCGCCATGGTTCGGCGCTCGTGGACGAGGAAGCGGTCGACGGCGCGGCGGAAGCCGGGATCGGCGATCCAGTGGGCGCTCCAGGTGGGGACCGGCAGATAGCCGCGGCTGACCTTGTGCTCGCCCTGGGCGCCCGCCTCCACCACCGCCAGCCGGTGGGCGATGGCAAAGTCGATGGCGCGGTAGTAGCAGGCCTCGAAATGCAGGAAGGGCAGCTCGCGCGATGCCGCCCAGGTGCGGCCGTAGAGGGTATCGCCTCCCAGCATGTTGAAGGCCGCCGCCACCGGCTGGCCGTCGGTCTCGACCCAGACCAGCACCACCCGCTCGCCCAGGGCCGAGCCCGACAGCAGCTCGAAGAATTCGCGCCGAAGATAGGCCTCCCCCCATTTGCGCTCCACCGTGCCGCTGTAGAAGGCGTGAAAGATGTCCCAGTGGCGGGCGGTGACCTCGGCCCCCACCAGGGTGGTGATATCGAAGCCCTGCGCCGCCACCGCCTGACGCTCGTGACGGATGGACTTGCGTTTGCGTGACGACAGGTGCGCCAGGAAGTCGTCGAAGCTGCCATAGCCGTGGTTGCGCCAGTGGTATTGCTGCCCCATGCGGGTGAGGAAGCCGGCGCGGCTCAGCCGTTCGCCTTCCGGCCCGGTGGGGAACGTGACGTGCAGCGAACTGACGCCCAGGCGCTCCGCCATGTCCACCATGCCGGCGGCGAGCAGGTCGGCCAGGGTGTCGGCATCCTCGCCGGGGCGCACCATCAGGCGGGGGCCGGTGACGGGGGTAAAGGGCACGGCGCATTGCAGCTTGGGATAATAGCGGCCGCCGGCCCGCTGATAGGCCTCGGCCCAACCCCAGTCGAACACGTACTCGCCGTAAGAGTGCCCCTTGAGATAGAGCGGTGCCGCCGCTACCACCTTGCCCGCGAGGTCGGCGACCACCAAATGGCGCGGCAGCCAGCCGGTGTCCGCGGTGGCCGAGCCGGAGCGCTCCAGCGCACTCAAATAGGCGTGCGAGACGAAGGGGTTGGCGCTGCCGGCACAGGCGTCCCACTGCTCGGCGGCAATCTTGTCGAGGCCGGCTAGCACGGCAAGGCTGTAACGGTGATGGCCGCCGGACATGTAGACTGGATTCCTTCGAGGCTCCCTGAGGACAACATGGCGGCGTCCGCCCGCGAATCCAAGGATGCGACGGCCCCGGCAATGCAGCGGAGGGCGGAACTGCGCCGCATGCGGGCCTTCGCCACCGGCTTGCTGCTGCTGATGCTGGCGGTGTTCGCCGCTTGTCTGGCGCTGGAGGGACGCTGGCCGGGGCTGGCCTATCTGCGCGCCTTCGCCGAGGCCGGCATGGTGGGCGCCTGTGCCGACTGGTTCGCTGTGGTGGCGCTGTTCCGCCGGCCGTTTGGCCTGCCCATTCCGCACACCGCCATTGTGGCCCGCAACAAGGAGCGGATCGGCGAATCGCTCGGCTCGTTCATCTGCAACAATTTCCTGGCGCCCGAGGTGGTCGCCGCCAAGCTGGACAGTCTCGACCTCGCCGGACGGGCGGCGACGTGGTTGAGCCAGCCGGCCAACGCCGCCCTGGTCGCCCGCCGTTCGGCCGGACTGCTGCCGCCCGTGCTGGCGGCGCTGGACGATGAACATGTCGGCGCCTTCGTGCGCAACTCCGCCCGGCGCGGCATCGAAGGCGTCGCGGCGGCGCCGCTGGCCGCGCGGGTGCTGTCGGTGCTGGTGGCGCAAGGTCATCATCAGGCGCTGTTCGACCGCGCGTTGGAAATCGCCGAGGATTTCCTGCTGCGCAACGAGGATGTCATCCACAGCAAGGTGGCGGCGCATACCTACCGCTGGCTGCCGCGCATCGTCGACACCCGGCTGGCCGAAAAGGTGCTGACGGCGCTGCTCGATACCCTGGCCGAGATGCGTCACCCCGAGCACCCGTGGCGCGGCGAGTTCCAGGCGGCGGTGCACCGCCTGATCGGCCGCCTCGCCACCGATCACGAGGCGGCCGCCAAGGCCGAGCGCATCAAGGCGGAGGTGCTGTCCAATCCGGTGCTGGAAGACTATTTCGACCACGTCTGGGCCGAAGCACGGGCACGGCTGGCCTCTGACCTTGATGCCGGTGACGGGGTGCTGCGGCGCGGCGTGGAAGGGGCGCTGCTGGCCCTGGGGCACCGGCTGGCCGAGGATCGCCCCATGCAGGCCATCGTCAATCGCTGGCTGCGGCGTTCGGTGGAACGCCACGTTGTCCCGCACCGCGACGAGATCGGCGGCTTCATTTCCGGCGTGGTGGCGCGGTGGGATACCCGCACCCTGGTGGACAAGCTGGAATTGCAGGTTGGCAAGGACCTGCAATACATCCGCATCAACGGCACCCTGGTCGGCGGCGCCGTCGGGCTGATTATTCACGCGGTGACCAAGGCGCTGGGGTGAGAATATGCATGGGTGTGGGGTTTCCCCGGCGGCCCGGTTGGTGGTATCTGAACTGATGAGCAGCGATTCCATCGACTTCACCGCCTTGCCGCGCTCCGACCTTACCGACGACGGCGGCAAGGTGCTGGACGGCCTGTTGTGCGTCACTCCCGACATCGCCGGCGCCGTAGCCGAGGCGATGGCGCAGGGCTATGCGGTGATGCCAGCCGGTGGCCTGACCAGCGCCATCGGCTCGTTCGACTATGCCCCCGGTAGCGTGGCGGAGCGCTTCAAGGGCGTGGTGGCCATCCGCCCCAAGGGCGCCCTGACGGCCGAGCTGGTCGACGCGCCGCTTGAGGCGTTGCGTTCGTTCCAGGTGTCTATCGATGTCGAGCGCGGGCTGGTCTCGGCCGGCGCCGGGCTGACCTTCAATCAGGTCAACGCCGCCCTGGCCGAGCATGTCGGCCCCACCGCCCGGGTGCTGATCGACCTGACCAGCGTCGGCTCGGCCTATGTCGGCGGCGTCGTCGCCACCGGCGCCATGGGGCCGCTGCGGCTGCGGCCGTCGGTGACCCTGGCCGCCGTGTGCCTGGCCGACGGCAGCCAGCCGAGGCGCATCGAGGGCGAGGCGGTGGGCGCCGTCGAGGGCCTGCAGGGCTGGACCGGCATGGTGACGGCGGCCACCTTCCGTTTTTTCCTGGTGCCGGCCGGCGAGTTCGGTCTGGTGCTGCCGGTGCAGGGCAGCGATGTGGACGCGGTGGCCGGCCTGCTCGCCTGGCTGGAGCCGTGGACCCGCATCACCCTGCCCGTGCCCGGCGGCCGCATCGAGGGCGAGGTGCTGCTCAACGGCGTCGAGCTGGTCAGCCGCGATTCGCTGGAGTCCTTCATCGAACACGCCCAGGACCCGGCGCGCTCCAAGGCGCAGGGCTTGCTGCAGTCCTGCGAGTATGCCGGCGCCGACATGCTGGCCTGCCTCACCGGCTGGTCCGAACAGTCGGTGGATGACGTGCTCTACGGCCTGATGGACCCCGAGACCGAAACCATCGGCGGCGTGATGATCGATTTCGGCGTCGGCTTCTCGTCGGGTGCCGAGATGGAGACCTTCCGCGCCATCCGCGAGGGCGCCCCCGACCTCGCCCGCACCCGGGCGCGGGTGACCCCGCCCGGCAAGCTCAAGCCGTGGACCACCTCCACCGACGTCAACATGGCCATGCCGGCCGATTCCGCCGCGCTGTCCGATGTGCTGTCGGCCTATGCCGACTATCGCGCCGCCATTCGGGCCCTGGGGCGCGAGCTGCTGGGCACGGTCGAAGTCGAGTTGTCCACCTATGGCCACCTGTCGCCGGCCGGCATCGATCCTCACCACCGGGTCACCTTGTTCGCGCCCCAGGGCGGCGAGGGTGCATTGGCTGGGGCGCGACACGCGGTGGCGGCCAATAAGCGCACCCTGATCCATGACCTGCTGCACGCCGCCGAGCGCCATGGTGGCCGCGTCACCGGCGGCGAGAAGGGACTGCCGTCGCTGGTGGAGATCGCGCGTGCCGCCGGCGGCGAGGGCCGGCTTCCCGACGAGTTGAAGCGTCGCTTCCGCCTCGCCAAGGAAGTCGTTCAGGCGGCGCCGTCGGCGTTCTCGTTCCGGGCGCCGGCGGAATTGCGCGACGCGGATTGACCGCGCCGAACGCGCTATACCTGATACGGGCGAGCCGCGAAGCGACTGGCCGCTATCAGGTGGGGGCCTTCTTGGCGACGTCGTCTCCCCAGTCCTCGACCAGCTTCTTCTGGGCGGCCCTGAGATTGGCGACGCGGCGCTCGCTGGTCATGGAGAGATAGCTTGCCACCATGGGCGGCATGGCGGTGTAGATCATCCAGCCGGCACCGGCGCAGCCATAGGCGACCATCAGCACGCCGGCGTCGGTCAGCATGTGGAAGGCTTCATCCAGGGTGTGGACGCCGAACCACAACGAGAACAGGTAGGGCACCACTCCGGCGAAGTTGACGCCACCGACGCATAGCCAGGCGTACTTGTTCTGCCCGTTGCCTTTCTCGGTGGCCCAGGCGACGAAGGTGGGCAGCATGGTGACGAACACCAGCGCCACCGTCGGCAACGAGAACGGCACCAGCGCCGCCAGGATCATCAGCACCACGCCCTTGTTGAGGCCGGCTCCGCCGCCGCCGCCGGCCTTCTTGGCGGCGGCGTTGGCCCGGGCGATCTCTACTGCGGTCGGCCGTCTGGCCATGTCACATCACCCGCATGATGGTGACCACGGTCACGGTGACCAGGGCGATGATGATACCGGTTACCGCGGCGGTCTGCTTGCCGGTGCGCTCGGCCTCCTTCTGGCGCTCGTCGTCGTCGGCCTGGATGCGCTTCACTTCTTCCTCGGCTGCGTGGTACTGGGCCTGTGCCCAGGTGAACTCGTGACCATCCTTGTCGCGCGCCTCGGCGTTGTCGAGAAGGTTGTAGATTTCGACCACCGAGCCCTTGCGCACCAGGCGCGGAACCTCCTTCTCCAATTCGCGGCGCTTCTCGCGGCCGTGAAAGGCGGCGATCACCGGCGCGCACAGGTTGCCCACCCAGGTGGCGAGGCCGGGCAGCGTTTCGGGACCCAGGCGGTATTGCAGCACCGCGAACAGGTTGAGCAGCGCCATCAGGCCCTTGCCGGGGTCGGAATCACTCAGTTGGGTGAGATTGCGATCGATATCCGAGCGCATGCGGGCACCCATGAAGGCGGCAACGTGACGGTCGATCGGCCAGGCCTTGGTGTCGCCGCGCTTGGCCGCGGCGGCGCTGATGGCGGGGAGCAGTTCCTTGACCTCGACCACGTACTCCTCGCCCACCAGCTGGCTTTGGCAGGGCAGGGCGTCGTTGAGTTCATAGAGGCAGCGTTCGAGGCCGAAGCCCATGCCGGTCTGGGTCAGATAGCTCTTCAGTTCGCGGAAGTTGGCGTCCATCAGCGAGTTGTCGGGCTGGTACTCCGGCCGTCCCTCGAACCACAGTTTAGGGACCTCGCGCAGCAGGATTTCGGTGAATTGGCGATTGTCGCCCTTCTGCGCCATCAATGTCGCCAGTGCCGAGCCGAAGCCGTCCGGCATGGCGTTGAAGCCCTTGTAGCGGATGGGGGCGGTGGGATCGAGCAGGATCAGGATCTTGCACAGCATCAGGTCGGTGGCGACCTTCTTGTCGGTGGTGCTGTTCAGCGCCCCGCGCACCACGTCGCCGACGATGGCGGCGCGCTCCTTGTCCTCGACGGCACGGCGCAGCCACAGCTCAAGCTTGCCCTCGACCACCGGTGGAATGGCCTGTTCCCACGCCTTGGCCATGGCCATGGCCAGTTCGCGGCAGTTGAGGTATTCCTTGCCCAGAAACGGGAAGCCGCGCGCCGCTCGCTTCTCGGTGCGCGACTGCAGCGGCGACAGGCGGCGGCCCGACAGCCACATCTCCACCGATTCGAAGTCCCACCGCTGGTCGGGATCGTCGCACAGCAGGCCCTTGAGGATCTCGATCATCGCCAGCGGCAGCCGCTCGTCACCCACCAGGGTGGCGTAGCTGCCCTGCTGGATCTTCATCCTGAGCAGGGTCTCGTCGTCGAAGCCCGCCGCGGGATTGCGGCCCAGAGTCAGCAGCGCCAGCGTCACGCCCAACGAATACATGTCGTCGGAATACGTTCCGCTGCCGCGGGCGATGGGGTTGGCCATGCCCGATTCCACCGTCTCGAACAGCAGCGGCTGGTCGAAGGCCGGCGGGGAGGTGACGCATTCGCCGAAGGCCATGCGTTCGCCGTTGCCGTCCATGAAAAACATGTTGGTGGGGCGGATGCTGCGGTGGGTAACGCCGCGCTGGTTCAGTTCCTTGATGGCGGTGATCAGCGGCTCGACCACCTTCTTGCCGATGTCGTAGTCGGCGACCCGGGTGATGTCCTGCCTGATGCTGTTCATCACCTTGCGGCCGCCGGGGCGGTCATAGATCACCGTCATGCACTGGCGGCCGGCCGGCGGCCAGTTCATCGGCCCCCATTCGATCAGTTGCAGCATGCCCTGGCATTGCGCGCCCTTCAGCGCCCGCATGACGCCCACCCGGGGCGGCATGTCGGGACGGCAGATCAGGGCGAACAGGCTACGGTTGGGGTCACGCTTGTCCTCGGCGGCGAAGGCGTCGGCCGAGGGAGTCGACAGTTCGGCCAGCGGCTGGTTGGAGCGCACCAGAAACCGGTCGCGCAGCACCCCAGGCGGCCCAACGGGGACCGGAGGTGCCTTGTCATCGACCATCGGCTCGGTTGCGGCTTCTGCCATTCTCCCCGCCCGTACGCTTTCGCCTATACTCTACGGGTGGGAGCGCGATCCCACAATCACGTCGCGAAGGGATCGTGGACGAGAATGGTATCCTCGCGCTCCGGGCTGGTGGACAGCATGGCCACCGGCGCCCCGATCAGTTCCTCGATGCGGCGGATGTATTTGATGGCGGCGGCGGGCAGATCCTTCCACGACCGTGCGCCGCAGGTGCTCTCGGACCAGCCGGGCATGGTCTCGTAAATGGGCTCGACCTCGGCCTGGGCCGACTGCGCGGCCGGCAGGTGCTGGATCACCTCGCCCTTGTAGCGGTAGCCGGTGCAGATCTTCAGCTCGGCGAAGCCGTCCAGCACATCGGCCTTGGTCAGGGCGATGCCGTTGATGCCGCCCACCTTGATGGCCTGGCGCACCAGCACGGCATCGAACCAGCCGCAGCGGCGGCGGCGGCCGGTGACGGTGCCGAACTCGCGGCCGCGGTCGCCGATGGTCTCGCCGATGTTGTCGAACAGCTCGGTGGGGAAGGGGCCCGAGCCGACGCGGGTGGTGTAGGCCTTGCAGATGCCCAGCACATAGCCCACCTGCCCCGGCCCGACGCCCGACCCGGTGCCGGCATTGCCCGACACGGTCGAGGACGAGGTGACGAAGGGATAGGTGCCGTGGTCGACGTCGAGCATGGCGCCCTGGGCGCCCTCGAACAGCACGCGCTTGCGGGTGTGGCGGATCTCGTCGAGCCGCTGCCACACCACGTCGGCGAAGGGCAGGATCTTGGGTGCGATGTCCTTGAGCTGGCCCAGCATCTCCTGGCCATCCACCAATTGGGCGCCCAGCCCCTTCAGCAGCACGTTGTGGTGGGCCAGCAGCTTCTCGACCTTCTGTTCCAGGATCTTGTCGTCGGCGAGGTCGCAGACGCGGATGGCGCGGCGGCCAACCCGATCCTCGTAGGCCGGACCGATGCCGCGGCCGGTGGTGCCGATCTTGGCCGAGCCGCTGGCTTCCTCGCGGGCACGGTCGAGATGGCCGTGCACCGGCAGGATCAGGCAGGCGTTCTCGGCGATCTTGAGCAAATCGGGGGTGATGGTGATGCCCTGCTCGGCGATGCGCCCGATCTCGGCCAGCAGCGCCCAGGGGTCGACGACCACACCGTTGCCGATGATGCTGAGCTTGCCGCGCACCACGCCCGAGGGGAGCAGCGATAGCTTGTAGGTGACGCCATTGATCACCAGGGTATGGCCGGCGTTATGGCCGCCCTGGAAACGCACCACCACATCGGCGCGTTCAGACAGCCAATCGACGATCTTGCCTTTGCCCTCGTCGCCCCACTGGGCGCCGACCACCGCGACATTCGCCATCTCTCGTTCCCCTATCCGTCTATTTCGATGACGCCCGAGTCGGCGAACCGGTGTCCGCAACCCAGACGCCGACCTTCCGTTGCCGCGTCCGTCGCGGCATCCAGACCGGCGATTGTGATCCATCCTTGCGCCCGGAGCGACTGCGCCGACGAGCGCGGCGTGCCGAGCGGAAGAAATACCCGTCGCGCGGGGTCCGGCCCCGGCAGGGCGGCCAGCACGGTGTCCAGGAACAGCGTCGCCCCGGTGGCGGGCTCGGTGCCGCCGGCCAAGTAGCGGCCGCCTCGGCCCAACTCGCCCGAGGACGCGCGGGCGAACAGGGTGAAGCCGACTCCGGTATGGTACTCGAAACCGCGGTTTTCCACCGGATCGACCGTGAGGGTCAGGTCGGGAGCGGCTGCGCGCACCAGTGCCACCACCTGGGCGAGGCGGTCGCGCTCGGCGGCAGCGGCGGGCGGCAGGGTGAGGGTGTTCAGCGCGGCGATGGCGCGGTCGGCCGGACCGGCAGCGGCGATCAGGGCCTGCAGCAGCGGTGCCATGTCGCCGCCGGTGGCGGCCACCGTGGCGGCATCCTTGTGGTCGAGCGCCTCGCGCAGGCGGTCGGCATCGGGGCCGGCCAGCCCACCTGCGGCCAACAGCGCCGGCACCAGGGTGGGCAGCGACAGGTCGACCGAGACGCCTTGCGCCCCCAGGTCGGCGAGGGCTTCGCCGGCCAGCGCCACCACCTCGGCGTCGGCGGCGGCGGAGTCGCTGCCGATCAGCTCGATGCCGGCCTGGGCGAACTGGCGCTCGGGGCGAAGCTGGCTGCCCTTGACCCGTAGCACTTGGCCGGCATAGGACAGGCGAAGCGGCCGCGGCAGGGTGCCGAGACGGGTGGTGGCGATGCGGGCCACCTGCGGGGTGATGTCGGCGCGCACTCCCATCATCTTTTGCGACAGCGGGTCCATGACCCGGAAGGTCTGGCCCGCGGTGGCGGAGCCGACGCCTTCGAGCAGGCTGTCCTCGAATTCGATCAGCGGCGGCTTGACGCGCTCATAGCCCTGTCCGGCAAAGTGGCGCAGCAAACGGTCCACCACCGCCGCCTCATGGGCGGCGTCGGGCGGCAGGATGTCGCGCAGGCCGGCGGGCAGCAGCGCCCGATTGGTGGTTTCGGTCATCGGTCACCTGGATGGGGACGGGCCGTTCCCGTCCACCTCGCTTGAGCACGGGCCGATGTACCGCGTTTGCCCGAACACGGCAAATACAAATGACGCAGTCGCGTCGGAACGATGGCTCGGGACCTTCTTTCGGTTAAGTGCACCATGCTTCATCCATAATTGACCCGAGGGAGGCAAAACCGCAGGGTGTGTGGCGTCGGCTAACATTTTTGAGGTTCGTTTGCGAGTTGCCGCGCGCGAGGCGCGGCGGCGGATTCGAGCCGACCGGAGGAAAGTCATGCTCGAAAGGGCGAGACGGGTGTCGGAGAGTCTGCCGCGATTCAGTCCGTCACCTGCCAATCGCGCGACCCGTTACCTGATCGCCATCGCCCTGACCGGGGTGGCCGCGGGGTTGCGGGCCGTCATGATGCCGGCCGATGCCGGGTTGCCCTTCGTGACCTTCTTCCCCGCCGCCGCCCTGTCGGCCATCTTCGGCGGTATCGGTCCCGGCCTGGTCTCCACATTGCTGGGGGCGGGGCTGGCGACCTATTATTTCGCCCCCGAGTCCGGCGTTTCCGTCATGACCTGGGGACTGGTGGTCTTCGTTGTCGACGAGGTGATCGTCTGCATGGCCATCGAGGCGATGCATCGCTACTACCGGCGCTATTCCGCCATAGTGGGCGAATTGGCCTCGGCGCGCGAGGAGGCGGACATGGCCAATCGGGCCAAATCGGATTTTCTCGCCACCATGAGCCATGAGCTGCGGACGCCCTTGAACGCCGTCATCGGCTTCGCCGACGCCATCGTCAGCGACATTCACCACGAGGACGTGCCGCCGCGCTATATCGAATACGTCATGCACATTCACGAATCGGGCGAGCATTTGCTCGACTTGATCAACGATGTCCTGGATATCTCCGCCATCGAGGCCGGCCGGATGGAATTGCGGCCGGAAACGGTGGCCACCGCCGATCTGATCGGCGCGGCGCTCCGCCTGATCGGGCCGCGGGCCAAGATCAAGCGGCTGCATCTCTCCACCGAACTGTCGGCGGCGCCGCCCTTCCTGACGGTGGATCCGCGTCGCATCAAGCAGATCCTGGTCAATCTGCTGGGCAACGCCGTCAAGTTCACTCCCGCCAACGGCAAGGTGATGGTTGTGGCCGAAGCTCTCCATGACGGTGGTGTCCGCTTCGTGGTGACGGATAGCGGCATCGGCATGGATGCGGCCGGAATCGAAAAGGCGTTGACGGCATTCGGCCAAGTGGACAATGCCACTTCGCGCGACGGCGAGGGCAGTGGCCTCGGTCTGCCGCTGTCGGTCCGGCTGGTCAAGACCCATGGCGGTCGGCTTGTTGTGGACAGCTCGCCCGGAAAAGGCACCTCCGTCAGCGTTATCCTGCCGCCCGCCTGCGTTGCCCGGGCGCCCGTTCGCGAGCTGGTCCTGGCGGGGTAGCGTTATGGCAATGGCCGCAGTGGCAGAAGCGTGCGCCGCAGGGCGGTCTCGGCGAGTGCGGCCTGCCCATCGACCACGGCATCGGTGACCTCGCTGCCGTAGGCGTAGGCGGCCCGCAATGCCGAGGCGGGCGCCAGCATTCTCCAGAACAGCAGGAACCGACGCAGGGTGTCCTCGGTGACATATTTCAGCCGTTCGTTGTGGGCGCCGGCGCGGGTCAGCTCCGCCGCCGTACCGCCATCATCGCATGTTCGCAGCCGGCGCCGTTCCGTCGCTTCCATACGCTCGGCCGCCAGACGGACGCAGAGACATTCGAGTTGCAACAGCGCGTCGAACAGGTCGCTCAGCACCGCAAAGTCGGGGGCGGCCACCCGTGTTCCCTTGTGTGGCTCGTAAACCGCCAGGCCGATGGCGGCGAGGTGGCGGAGCGCTTTGCGCACCGGGGTGCGCGATACTTTGAACCGCAGGGCCAGTTCGGCTTCGTCGAGTCTGGTGGTGGGGCCGATGATTCCGGTCAGAATCTGCTCTACCAGCAAGTCTCTTACCGTTGTAGCCTTCGACGAATTGGCCATTTCACACGCATCCATAAGACCTTTACGGCGTTACTATACCACCGTGCTCACCTAACGGTAGTTGGTAATCTCATGGCGCACCATTCAGCATGACATGCCGAAATGCGTACAATCTTTAGTTAGAAATGATGGCGAGTTGCCGGGTGATCTCGGCGATGACCGGCTCCCAGCCTGCTTCGAAGCTGCGGCGGAACAGGCGTAGCGACGGATACCACGGTGTGGTGTCGCCGCCCATGCGCCAGCGGAAGTCGGGCACCGGCGGCAGCAGCACCCACGCCGGCTTGTCCATGGCGCCCGCCACGTGGACCACGGCGGTATCCACCGAGATGACGAGGTCCATGGCCGCCACCACCTGGGCGGTGTCGGCGAAATCGGCACACAGGTCGGCGACTTCGGCGATGCTGCCGGTCGGCGGGCGGCCCAGCCGTTCGGCGACGGCGCCGCGCTGCAGGCTGAAGAAACTGACGCCCGGCACCGCCAGCAGGGGCGCCAGCAGGCGCGCCGGGATCGAGCGGTTCCAGTCGTCGCCGTGCGTCGGTCGTCCCGCCCAGGCGATGCCGACCTTGAACCCCTTGGCCTCGGGCAGGCGGATGCCGGCTCCCGCCGGCACCGAGAGGTAGGGCACGCCGCCGGGGATGGTGTCGGGCTCGGCGCTGGTGCGGAACATGCCGGCCAGTGACATCAGTGTCAGCCCGCCGTCGAAGGCGGGCACCGCCGCGGTCTCGGGCACCACCTCGTCGAGCCAGGGCACGGTGCGCATCAGCCGGACCAGTTCCGGCTGGCAGGCCAGAACGATGCGGCCGACCCGCTGGCGCGCCAGCCGGGCGTAGCGGATGAACTGCACGGTGTCGCCATAGCCCTGTTCCGCCTGCAGCAAAAGGGTGCCGGAGGGCATCGCCTCGCCGCGCCAGGGGCGGTCGCGCAGGTAGGGCGGGAAGTTGGGGTGATCGCGCCAACGCCACTCGTACTCTTCCCAACCCTCGCGAAATTTTCCCGCCAGCAGCAGGGTGAGGGCGAGATTGGTGTGATACCGCGCTACATTGGGCGACAGGGCGATGGCGCGGCGGTAGGCCGCCTCCGACTCCTCCAGGCGCCCCAGGCGATGCAGGGCATTGCCCAGGTTGCTCCAGGTGGTGCCGTTGTTGGAGGAGCCCAGGGCCAGCGCCCGGCGGTGGCACAGCTCGGCCTCGCGGGCCAGGCTCATGGACAGCAGCACATTGCCGAGATTGTCTTGCACCGACGCCGAGTTGGGCAGCAGCAGGGCGGCGGTGCGTAACGCCGCTACCCCTTCGTCGCGCCGCCCCAGCCCGTCCAGCGCCACCCCTAGATTGTTGAGCATGTCGCCATAGCCGGTATCGCCGGCGGCAAGGCTGCGATAGGCGGCGATGGCGTCCTCGTGGCGGCCCTGCTTCATGGCCAGCGCCGCGAGGGCGGTGTGCGGCCTGGGGTCGCGCGGCGCCAGGGTGGCGGCCCGTTGCAGCGGCTGCCGCGCCTCCTCCGTCCGACCCGCGGACAGGCGCGCCAAGCCCAGGCGAAGGTGTGCCTCGTGGTCGTCGGGATGGGCCGCCGCCGCGTCTTCCCGCGTCGCTTCATCCGGCCGGTTCGGCGGACGAGTGTGCTTTGTCACGACCAAATCTCCGCAGGTGAAAAGATTTCCTTAACTCCTTGACACCAAAATGCGGTAGGTGGCAACGCGAATGAAATACCAACCGCTGTTCAGTCTCGGATATTCTGTGTATATCAGGGCGGCGTGGTCGGGGGGAACCTGGAGTGAGGCTGAGGGGCATGAGGCGATCACCCCCCCTGAGGGGCTTGGGCGGAATTGCGACGTGTGCCCTGGCGCTCGCTCTCATCGCCACCGGCGTCGGTGCCGAGACCTTGACCGACGAACTGCTGTCGCTGATTCAAAATCACCCCAATATCCGGTCCAAGACCAAGACAGTCAGTTCGTTCGGTGAAGCCGAGCGGGCGGCGCGGGCCGGCTATCTGCCCACCGCCACCATCAGCGGCGACGCCGGGCCGGAATACGTCGACAGCCCGGCGCGTCGTTCGACCGAGGGTAGCGCTTTCTACAAGGGTCGCGAGAGCGCCACCTTCCAGGTGACGCAGAAGCTGTTCGACGGCTTCAATACCGATTCCCAGGTCGACACCAGCAAGGCGCAGCAGGACGGCGCCGAGGCCGACCTGCGCGCGACCCGTCAGGCGACGCTCAGCGAAGGCATCGCCGCCTATATCGAAGTCATGAAGCAGACCCGGTTGATCGCGCTGGCGCGCGAGAACGAGCGCAAGGTGCAGGAGCAACTGAGCCTGGAGGACGAGCGGGTCCGCAAGGGCTCGGGCATGGCCTCCGACGTGCTGGCCGCCAAGCAGCGCCTGCAGATTGCCAAGGAGCGCCGGGTCAACTACGAGGGTGAGTTCGAAACATCTTCGTCCAAGTACAATCAGGTGTTCGGCCACTCGCCCGATGTCGCCTCCATGACCGAGCCGCCGCTGCCCATGGATCTCATTCCCACTGTGCTGGATGAAGTCCTGGAGATCGTGCAGAAGGAAAATCCCACCATCCACAGCGCGGCGCGCAAGATCGCCATCAACGAGTCGAAGATCCGCACCAGCGAGGCTGGCTATTACCCGACGCTCGATCTGGTGGGCAAGTCGGACTACGAGAACGACAAGAACGCCACCCTCGGCGTGCGCCGCGACTGGTCGCTGCTGCTGCAGGCGAAATGGGAGATGTTCTCGGGCTTCAAGACCGAGGCTCAGGTCGCCCAGGCCACCTGGGACCACTCCGCCAGCAAGGATGACCATCTGCAGACCTCGCGCAAGACGCTGGAGCAGGCCCGCACCGCCTGGCACAAATTACAGACCGCCAAGCAGCGCATCGGCCTGCTGGAGAATGCCGCCAACATCGCCGAGGAAGTGTTCGAGGCAGCGAAGAAGAAGCGTGAGGCCGGCAAGGCCACCGTCCAGGACGTGCTGGACGAGGAGACCCGCACCAACGACGCCCGCATCAACTACACCATCGCCTATTACGACCGCTATCAGTCGGCCTTCGACCTGCTGGTGGCCATGGGGCGCCTGGAGGTGGAGAATATGCTGCGGGCCAAACCGACCGCCGCCAATCCGGCCATGATGCCGACGCTTAAGGCGATCCGTCCGGCCCCTGCTGCGGCCCCCGCTGCCCCT
>CAJANL010000228.1 GCA_903941105.1 uncultured Rhodospirillaceae bacterium | reverse complement strand
TTGTCGCCCATCATGCGGATATGGTCGGGGCTGGGGCCGATGAAGACGAAGCCGTGCTCCTCCACCATCTGGGCGAAGTCGGCATTCTCGGACAGGAAGCCGTAGCCGGGATGGATGGCGTCGGCGCCGGTGATGGCGGCCGCGGTCAGGATGGCCGCCTTGTTGAGATAGGAGTCGCGCGCCGCCGGCGGGCCGATGCACACCGCCTCGTCGGCCAGGCGGACATGCATGGCGTCGTTGTCGGCGGTGGAATGCACCGCCACGGTGCGGATACCCATCTCGCGGCAGGCGCGATGGATGCGCAGTGCGATCTCGCCCCGATTGGCGATGAGGACCTTCTCGAACATCGGCCTATTCGATGATCATCAAGGGTTCGCCGAACTCCACCGGCTGGCCGTCGGTGACGAGGATGCGCGTCACCTTGCCGCCGCGCGGGGCGCGGATGGGATTGAACGTCTTCATGGCCTCGATCAGCATCAGGGTCTGACCCTCGGTCACCATGTCGCCGGGATTGATGAATTTCGGCGTGCCGGGTTCGGGCGAGAGATAGGCCATGCCGACCATGGGCGAGGTCACCGCGCCGGGATGGTTGGCGTCGTCGGCCGGCACCAGGGCGGGCTGCGCCACCGGATGCGCCGCGTGCGCCGGCATGGCCGGGTGCGGATGGTGCACGGCGACCGGCCCGCCGCCGCGCGCGACGCGGATGCGGATGGTGCCGGTGTCGTATTCGATTTCGGTGAGGTTGGTCTCGTCGAGCAGTGCTGCGAGGCTGCGCACGAGTTCGGCATCGATTGGTGTCTTGGCCATCAGGCTGTTCAAACTCCCCTGATCAGGCGGGCCAGCGCGTCGAGTGCGAGGATGTAGCCGTGGCTGCCGAAGCCGCAGATCATCCCCTTGGCCGCCTTTGAGACGTAGGAATGGTGGCGGAATGAATCCCGCTGGTGAATATTCGACAGATGCACCTCGACGGTGGGCCGCTCGGCCGCCAGCAGGGCGTCGAGGATGGCCACCGAGGTGTGGGTATAGGCACCGGCGTTGATGATGATGCCGGCGGCGGCGGTGCGAGCCTCCTGGATCCAGGTCACGAGGTCGCCCTCGTGGTTGCTCTGGCGGAAATCCGAGGCCAGCCCCAGCGCCGTGGCATGGGCCAGGCAGGCCTTTTCGATGTCCGCCAGGGTCTCGCTGCCGTAGACCTCAGGCTGGCGTATCCCCAACATGTTGAGGTTCGGCCCATTGAGAATCAGTACGGTTTGCGTCGTGCTCGCCATGGCTGCCGTTATAACACGGGAGGAGATGGGTGCAATGGGTCACATCGCCAGCAACTTTGCGATCAGCCCGAACTCCCACGCCGCCACCGCCGCCGCCACGATCCCCCCGAGGGTGATGTAGAGCCCCCAGGGGGTGTGCTTCTCGGCATAGGGGTCGACCAGCGAGCGCTCGGCCCCCTCGGGCAGGCGGGCCACCGAGGTCAGCGAGCCGCCGAACGGGATGTTGATGCGCGCCCGCGCGTTCACCGCCCAGCCGGTGGCATCCAGGATGGGCGCCAGGTTGCGCTGCCGCAGCTTCATGTAGGCGATGACCATGGACGGCCCCGACACCACCAGCATCAGCCCCAGCATGGCCATCGGCATCTGCCACCACGACAGCTTGAGGAAGCCGGTCACCACCGAGGCCACCGCCGTGCCGATGGCGCCCAACGCCAGCCCGATGGCGGCGAAGACACCGGCGAAGCGGCCGATGTCGAAGGCCGGCGGCGGCGCGGCTGCCGGTGCCGCGGGTGTCGCCGCGGTGGGTCTGGGGGCGGCAGTGGCGGCCGGGGCGGGGGCCGCCACCTGCACCACCTGCACCGGCGGCTGGGCGGCGCGGGCGGCGGCCATCTTCTCGATTTGGTCGTGAATCAGTTTGGCCAGCTGCTTGTAGGGCGACCAGAAGGCCTGGCGCATGCTGATGGGGTGCTCCACCAGCTTGACGATGGTGGCGTCCCAGTCGCGGCCGTCGCGGTCGTAGAACACGCCGTTGCGCCCCACCATCAGCTGGTCGGAATCGCCATTGGTGAAGGCGGCGGCGATGGTGATCTTCTCGCCGCTGCCTTTGCGGAAGCAGTCGCAATAGACCAGGTAGATGCGGGCGAGCGTCGCCAGGGTGGCATGGCGGGCGGGGTCCTCGACGCGCAGGCAGAGGTCGGCGGAGCGGCCGTCGAGAAACAGGGTGCCGGCCTGGAACACCGCCTTGGCCTTGCGGCCGTAGAACTCGCGGAACGAGACGAAGTTGTTGGCCAACCGGTGCAGTCCGACCCGCAGGCGGATCAGCCGCTCGACCTCGTCGATGGCCGCCGCCTCGCCCTCCAGCGCCTTGTCGCGGACGATCAGGTCGTCGAGCGCCGGCTTGGCGTTCATGGCGCGGATGGCCCGCACCCGCTCGTCGCTCAAGGGGGCCAGCGGCGTCTCCGGCCGGCCGGCGTCCCAGGCCAGGCGCTGGTCGAGGCGCGACAGGATGTCGGCCCACTCGTCGGCACCGAGGCGGTCGCGCTCGCCCAGCAGCGGCATCACCACCATGCTGCGGAAGGCGGCGAGCTGGTCGGCCCAGGCGGGATTGATTCCGGCGGTCAGCGGCAGCGATTCTTCGGCGGTCACCGTCGCCAGCGGCAGCGGCAGCAGCAACGCCACGCTGTCGGCCAGACTCTTGTCGGCCAGATGAGCGAACACCTCGGCCGCCGGATTGACCGCGGAGGCGGCATCGATGCTGTAGGCGGCCAGACGGCAGCGCAGGAAATAGCCCTCGACCTTTTCGCGAACGGCGGCCAGCGCGGCGGTGGCGGCGGCGGTCCGCTCACCGAGGGGCGTCACCTCGCGGTCGAGCCAGTCGGCATGGTGGTCGATGGCGGCAAAAAAGGCGTCGACCTTGTCCTGATTGATGCCGGGAGCGCCGCAGCGGTCGGCTTCACCGCCCAAGCAGGCGATGATGTCCTCGATGACGGCCCGAGTGGCGTCGTCATCGGCCGCCGCCGCCGGCACCACGCCGTCGCCGTTGAAGTGGGTGCTGGCGAAGATGCGCCCGGTATCCAAGGTGTCGGCGAGCACGATGGTCTCGGCGTCGGGGCGGCCGAGATTGGCCAGGATTCGCTTGGCCGAGGCCAGCACGCGGGCGCCTTCGGGGGTCTCGTGGTCGATGGAAGACAGGAGAAGCTCCTCGCCCTCGCGCACCAGTTCGTCGGGGTCGGCCAGCACCGCCTTCAGCCAGCGCACCTCGGCCAGCAGGTCGCCGGCGCGCACCCGGCCGTCGCCGTCGCGGTCGAGCATCTGCAGGGTCTTGCGGTCGAAGTCGATGCCGCCCACCGGGCAGGCCAGCGCCACCCACAGCTTCTGGTCGAGTTGGTCCAGCGCCAGCAGATCCGAACCGCGTTCGAGCCGCACCTGATCGAAACCACCGGCGCGGAAGAAGCGCCAGGTATGCCTTCTGGTCATGCGCGGCCCCCCTGATTAAGTCTCGTCAGAACAGTTCCACATCATCTCCCGCCGCGGCAACCGTCTTGCCTTGGGATTCGGCGTGGATGCGGCGCTGGGCGTACATCACGTAGCCCTTGATCATCTGCTCAAGCTCATCGTCCACCGAGGCGACGGGGCGGCGGCTACTCGGATCGGCCAGCACCTCGGCCAGGGAGTGGTTGCAGGTGTCCAGGCGGCCCAGCGCTCCCGCCACCGCCTCCAATTGCTGGCGGATGATGTCCTGGAACTGGATGTTGCCCACCGCTTCCAGCAGCAGGCGCGACAGCACCTTGCTGCGGCCGTCGGCGGCGCCCAGCACCTCGCGCAGATAGCCGGTGAGCTGGTCATAGCCCGCGACGGCGGAGTTGAGCTGGCTGGTGAAGGCCTCCAGCAAGGTGATTTCGTGGCGGACCTCGGCGGTGTCGACCCGCTCCACCAGGAAGCGGTTGACCACCGCCGCCATTTGCTCAAGCCCGTCGTGGATCTCTTGGGTGGCGGCCGCCGTCTGGTGCGATAGCTGGCGCACCTCGTTGGCCACCACGGCGAACCCCTTGCCCATCTCGCCCGCCCGCGCCGCCTCGATGGCGGCATTCAGCGACAGCATGTTGGTCTGCTTGGCGATGATCTCGATGCTCTGGAGGATGTGGTCGAACGACCGGGTGTAGGTGGTGATCTCCTGGAACTGGGCCCGGGTGGCGGCGATCTCCTCCTTGCGCCGCTCGACATAGTCGGCCATGTCGGCGACGAAGCGATGGTTGGCGTGGATGTTCTCGCGCGAATGGTTGATGATGGTGTCTGACTCGGCGCTGGAGCTGAGCAGGAACCCCATCAGGTTGATGATTTCGCGGTTGATGGTGTCCAGCCGCACCAGGATGTTGGAGGCGGCCTCCTCCGAGAAGTCGATGACGTTGGCGATCTGACCCCGCAGGATATCGTCCACCTTGGTGAATTTGCCGAATTCTGCGGCCACGTTTCGGGTCGTCGCGGTGGCGTCGGCAAGCCGGGCGCTGGCCGCGTCGCGCTCGGCGATCAGGGCCTTGATCTGCGCCTCGTCGTAAACGATGCCGTCGAGGGCGAGATGGTCGGCGTGGTCGACCACCTCGTCCTTGCTGATCGAGGAGTAGAAGCGGGTGGCGATGGCCACTGCGGCATAGGCGATGAGGATGCTGACGGTGGTGCCGATGGCGTCAACCACCCGCAGCGACAGCGGCATCGCGGCAGTGAAGCTGTGGAACGGTCCATGAAATATGGTGACCAGGAGCAATGTGCCGCCCAGTGTCGCCGTCATCACCATGAATTGGAACCGGACGAAGCCGGAATGCAGCACGATTCGTGTTGGCGCGGTAGCCCGCATCTCGCCCCCAGGTTCTATCCCCGGCGCGATTCTACACTGGTTTGCCCGGCGGCGGCAGAGGACTTCCACGTGCCATCGCAGAATGTTGTGGCTGTGCGCCCAAGGGGTTACTGTTATCCGCGAATGATGGTGGGAGGGTAGTATGCGGAGCAAGACAGTCGCGGTGACGATGGCCATGGCTCTGGCGTCGGCGATGCCGGCACAGGCCCAGTTCAATCCGCTGTCCATGGTGACCTCGGCGGTCGAGGCGGCGGCGGAGGACCGCACCACCTCGGACATCGCCTCCGACGCCAAGATGAAGGGCGCCATCGTCGCCGCCGTCGCAGACAAGATGGGCACGGCGGCGGCCTCCATCACCACCGACGTCTACGAGGCCGACGTGCTGCTGACCGGCACCGTGAAATCGGCGACAGAGAAGGATCAGGCCGCCAAGCTGGCCAAGGGTGTCGCGGGCGTCAAGAAGGTGATCAACGAGCTGTTCATTCCGCCGGCCTCGGACAAGAGCGCCGCCAAGGAATTCGCCGAGGACACCGTCATCGAGAAGAAGATCGCCGCCAAGCTGGCCTCGGAAAAGGGCATCAGCCACACCAACTGGCGCTGGCACGCGGTGGGCGGGCGGGTCTTCCTGTTCGGCCGCGCCCTCTCCAAGGCGGAAAGCTCCAAGGTCGAGTCCCTGGCCAAGGGCACCGACGGCGTCACCGCCGTGGTCAATCGTGCCAAGGTCAAGCCGAAGGGGTGAGCCGTCGGGGGAGGATAGGCGTCCTGCGGTGCCGCGCCTCCCCTGGCGAAGCCGGGGGAGGGTAGGGTGGGGGCCCAACGAGCGAGAGCGAGGCGGGAGTTCATCCGCCGGCACCACTCCCGCCTCGCCTTCGGCAGGGGAGGGGGAGCTGTCGAAAGCGTGGACTACCCAACCACCTTGCCCGGGTTCATGATTCCATCGGGGTCGAGTGCCCGCTTCACGGCGCGCATGACGTCGAGTGCCTCGCCGAACTCGGCGGCGAGGTAGCCCATCTTGCCATAGCCGACGCCGTGCTCGCCGGTGCAGGTGCCGTCCATGGCCAGGGCGCGGGCGACGACCCGTTTGTTGAGGCGCTCGGCCTCGGCGACTTCGAGCGGATTGGTGGGATCGACCAGTTCGACCACGTGGAAATTGCCGTCACCCACATGGCCGACGATGGCGCAGATCAGGGGCGAGGCGTCGAGGTCGGCCTTGGTCTCCAGGATGCATTCGGCCAGCCGCGAGATGGGCACGCAGGCGTCGGTGGTCCAGCCCTTGCAGCCGGGGCGCAGCGCCAGCGCCGCCCAATAGGCGCTGTGGCGTGCCGCCCACAGGCGGTTGCGGTCCTCGGGACCGGTGGCCCATTGGAAGTCGCTGGCACCGAACTCGGCGGCGATGGCTCCGACCTTCTCGGCCTGTTCGGCGACCGCGGCCGGGCTGCCGTGAAACTCGAAGAACAGGGTTGGCGCCAGGGCGTGCGCCGTCTTCGAATAGCGGTTGACCGCCTCCACCATGACCGCGTCGAGAAACTCGACCCGGGCCACCGGGATGCCCGACTGGATGGTGAGGATGACGGTGTTGATGGCCGCCTCGACGCTGGGGAACGGGCACACCGCCGCTGAGATGGCCTCGGGGATGCCGTACAGCTTCAGCGTCAGCTCGGTGATGATGCCCAGTGTGCCCTCGGAGCCGACCATCAGCCGGGTCAGGTCGTAGCCGGCCGAGGATTTGCGCGCCCGCCCGCCGGTGCGGATGACGCGGCCGTCGGCCAGCACCACCTCCAGCGCCAGCACGTTGTCCTTCATGGTGCCGTAGCGCACCGCGTTGGTGCCCGAGGCCCGCGTCGCCGCCATGCCGCCCAGCGAGGCGTCGGCGCCGGGGTCGATGGGGAAGAACAGGCCGGTGTCGCGGATGTATTCGTTGAGCTGCTTGCGGGTGACGCCGGGCTGCACCGTCACGTCCATGTCCTCGGGCCGCACCGCCACCACATGGTTCATTCCCATCAGGTCGATGCACAGGCCGCCCCGCAGCGCCGCCACGTGTCCCTCCAGCGAGGTGCCGGTGCCGAAGGCGATCACCGGCACCTTGTGGGCGGCGCAGGCCGTGACGGCGGCGGCGACCTCGGTGGTGGAGAGTGCGAACGCCACCGCGTCGGGCGGGCTGCCGGGGTGATAGGACTCGTCGCGGCCGTGCTGCTCGCGCACCGGGGCGGCCAGCGACAGGCGGTCGCCGAAGATGGCCGAAAGCTGGTCGAGCAGGGCGGCGGGCAGGGTCATGCCCGCAAGTTTAAAGCCGGCGCAGCCTGAACGCCAGCAATACGCCGATCAACGCGGCCGGCACCAGCACCAGCCGGGCGGCGCCCCAGCCCCAGGGCTCCACCACCAGGGCGGCCGCCACCGGACCCAGGGTGAGGCCGAGATTGCTGCCCTGCATCACCAGCCCCACCGCCGCCGGAACCAGTCGCCGGTCCGGCGCCACCTGGGCGGCACCGCCGATGACGCAGGCCGGCAGCAGGCCGCCGGCGGCGCTGAACAACAGGCTGAGGGCGAAGGCGGCCCAGCCGGGCGTCGCCGGATCGAAGATCCCCAGCGAGCACAGCCCGATGGTGCCGCTGGCCAGCGCCACCATCAGCCAGCGCTGCGGTCCATAGGCGAGCACGACGCCGGTGGCCAGGTTGCCGATGATGTTGGCGCCGGCTACCGCCGCCGTCATCATTCCGGCGGTGCCCGCCGACACCCCCATGCGCTCCATCAGCAGGGTGGGCAGGAATCCGGTCAGCACCGCCCAGGCCACTGTGTAGCAGGCGAACACCGCCGCCAGCAGCCGAGGTCCCGGCGCCCGCAGGGTGGCGGCGATGTCGGGCAGGATCGGCTGCGCCGGCTCGCGCGGCGCCATCGGTTCGGGGCTGCGCCACACCATGACGGCGACGGCATAGGCTGCCGCCAGCGCCGCCATGCCCAGCCACAGCCCGCGCCATCCCAGCCCGGCCAGCAGCGGCGCCGCCAACATGGCCAAGGACATTCCCGCCGGCATGAAGCAGCCCCACATGCCGAAGGCCTTGGCGCGGTCGTCGCCATGGGTGACCTGGGTGATCAGGCTGGGGGCCGCGATCACCACCATCAGCAGCCCCAGTCCCTCGACGATGCGGGTGACCAGCAGGAAGGGCAGCGCCGGGGCGAGTCCCCCGGCCAGGCTGGCGGCGGCGATCACCCCCAGGCCCGCCGGCAGCATGATGCCGGCGCCGATGCGGGTCACCATCACGCCCATGGCGGCGCCGCTCAAGGCTCCCACCATGGGAAAGGTCGACAGCACCCAGGCCACCGCCGCCAGCCCGGCGCCGAAATCGGTGCGGATGTCCGGCAGGGCGATGGGCGCCTTGCCAACCTGGAAGGCGGCGACGATGCCGGCGCCGAGAAACAGCAATACGGCCGGCCAGGAGGTTTTCATCATGGGGATTTTTGTCATGGGGATTCCGGCCGTGCCAGCTTCGCCCCCGGCCAGTATTTGCCCAGGGCGGCCATGTATTGCGGCGGATAGGGGATTTCCGCCCCCAGCGCCTGCGCCGCGTGCCAGGTCCAGCGCGGGTTGTCGAGGAAGCCGCGGCCGATGGCCACCATGTCGCCCTTGCCCTCGGCCAGCGCCGCCTCGGCCTGCTGCGCCGTTGCGATCAGGCCGACCGCCCGCACCGGTAGGCCGGTCTCGGCGCGGATCAGTTCGGCGAGATGCAACTGGTAGCCGGGAGCCACCGGCACCTTGGCGTATGGCACCAGCCCACCCGACGAGACGCAGACATAGTCGATGCCGGCCTCCTTGAAGGCCTTGGCGTAGGTGACGGCGTCCTCGGGGGCGACGCCGCCCTCGGCCCAGTCGGTGGCGCTGATGCGGATGCCCAGTGGCCTGTCGGCCGGCCAGACCGAGCGCATGGCGCCGATCACCTCAAGAGGGAAGCGCATGCGGTTGGACAGCTTGCCGCCGAACTCATCCTTGCGCTGGTTGGACAGCGGCGAGAGGAACTGGTGCAGCAGGTAGCCATGCGCCGAGTGCACCTCGATGGCGTCGAAGCCGACCCGCAGGGCGCGCCGGGCCGCGTCGGTGAAGGCCTCCTTGATGCGCATCAGGTCTTCGCGACTGGCGGCGCGCGGCGCCGGCCATGCGGTGTCGAACGGGATGGCCGAGGCGGAAATGGTCTCCCAGCCGCCCTCGCGGGCCGGCCCGCCGCCTTCCCACGGCCGCCCGCCCGCCCCCTTGCGGCCGGCATGGCCGAGCTGTACCGCGATACGGCTGTCGCCCAGAGCCTTCAGCGCCGGCACCAGCCGGGCGAAGGCGGCCTCGGTGGCGTCGTTCCACAGGCCGAGGCAATGCGGCGAGATGCGGCCCTCGGGCGCCACGCCGGTGGCCTCGATGACGATCATTCCCGGCCCCGAGGCGGCCAGGCTGCCGTAATGCTGCAGGTGCCAGTCCTGGGCGCAGCCCTCGACGGCGCTGTACTGGCACATGGGCGCCACCGCGATCCGGTTGGCCATGGTCAGGCCGCGCAAGGCGATGGGGGTGAACAAGTGAGGCTGGGTCATGAGACGTTCCCCTGGCTGAGATGGTGTTCGATCAGGACCGTCGCCGCGCCGACCACGGCGCCCGCCGGGCTGTCCTGGCCCATGGTGTTGCCGGCGGAGTAGGCGCCCTCCATCAGCAACTGCAACTGGTCGGCCAGCACCTCGGGGTGAGGCGCCCCGGCGGCGGCGGCGAGGCGGCGGAGACGGCGGCGCACCTCGCGCTTGTGCGCTTCGGCGACGGCGTGGCCGGGATGGGCCGGGTCGTGGAACTCGACGGCGGTGTTGATGAAGGCGCAGCCGCGATAGCTGGTGCCGCGGGTGAACTTGGCCAGCGCCTGGAACACCGCCAGCAGTTGGGCGCGCGGGTCGCCGGGATGGCGGCCGGTGACCTCGTCCCACCACAGCCAATAGCGCCGGTCGAGATCGGCCAGGAAGGCGGCGACCAGCTCATCCTTGGACGGGAAGGCGCGGTACAGGCTCATCTTGGCGACGCCGGCCTTCTCGATCACCGTATCGATGCCGACGGCGCGGATGCCTTCGCGGTAGAACAGCTCCTCCGCCGCCGCCAGGATGCGGTCGCGGGCGCATTTCTTGTCGGGGCAATTATCCACCATGGTTGACAATCTTACCGCCTCCGTTCTAATTTGCAATACATGAGACAGACCTGTCTCACTCATTTTCGGAGGGGCCATGGCGCGCAAGGTCCATTACGCCTGGGTGGTGGTGCCCCTGGTGTTCGTCACCCTGCTGACGGCGGCGGGAGTGCGCTCGGCCCCCGGAATCCTGATGGTGCCGCTGGAGGGTGAGTTCGGCTGGAGCCGCGCCACCATTTCCCTGGCGGTGTCGGTCAGCATCATCCTCTACGGCCTGATGGGGCCGTTTGCCGCCGCGCTGATGGAGTGGATGGGGGTCAGGCGCACCATGGCGCTGTCGCTGACCATCCTGGCGCTGGGCGTCTCCGCCACCACTTTGATGCGCGAGCCGTGGCAGATGGTGCTGCTGTGGGGCGTGGTGGTGGGAACCGGCACCGGCATGACCGCCCTGGTGCTGGGCGCCACCGTGGTCAGCCGCTGGTTCGACAAGGGACGCGGTACCGCCATGGGGGTGCTGACGGCGGCCACCGCCACCGGGCAGCTGGTATTTCTGCCGCTGATGGCCATGGCGGTGGAGAGTTACGGCTGGCGCGCCGCGGTGATGTTGATCGCCGCCGCCGCCGCCTTGCTGATGCCGGTGGTGTGGCTGCTGATGCGTGACCGCCCCTCGGAGATGGGCCTGCTGCCGGTCGGCGCCACCGAGGCGCCGAAGCCGCCGCTGAGGATGGGCAATCCGGTGCTGGCGGCACTCCGGGCGCTGCGGGAGGGCGTGGGCAACCGGGATTTCCGCCTGCTGGCTGGCACCTTCTTCATCTGCGGCCTGTCCACCAACGGCCTGATCGGCACCCATCTGGTGCCGGCCTGCTTCGACCACGGCATCCCCGAGGTCAAGGCCGCCGGCCTGCTGGCCGCCATGGGCATCTTCGATTTCATCGGCACCACCCTGTCGGGTTGGCTGTCGGACCGTTGGGACAACCGCAAGTTGCTGGCGTGGTATTACGGCTTTCGCGGCGTGTCGTTGATCTTTCTCGATGCCGCCTTCGGGCCGAGCGTTTATGGGCTGTGGCTGTTCGCGGTGTTCTATGGTCTCGACTGGATCGCCACCGTGCCGCCGACGGTGCGCCTGACCGCCAAGGCCTTCGGGCCGGAGAAGGCGGGAATGATGTTCGGCTGGATCTTCGCCGCGCATCAGGTGGGAGCGGCGGTGGCGGCGCTGGGGGCCGGCGTCATCCGCACCGATCTCGGCGACTACTGGCTGGCCTTCGTCATGGCGGGCAGCGCCTGTCTGGTGGCGTCGATGATGTCGATGATGATCGGCCGCGAACCCCGCATCGTCCAACCGGAGGCAGCATGACCCGCTATCTCGAAGACCTTGCCGCCGGCCAGGTGTTCCACTCGCCCAGCTACACCGTGACGGCCGAGGACATCAAGGCCTTCGCCGCCCAGTGGGACCCGCAGTATTTCCACCTCGACGAGGACGCCGCCAAGGAGTCGTTCTTCGAGGGGCTGGCGGCCTCGGGCTGGCACACCGCGGCGGCGACCATGCGCCTGCTGGTGACCTCGGACATCGGCCTGCCGCTGGGGGTGATCGGCGCCGGGGTGGAGTCCATCAACTGGCACCGCCCGGTGCGCCCGGGCGACGTCCTCACCGTCGAGACCACCGTGCTGGAAACCCGCGCCATGCGCTCCCGCCCCGGGCTGGGGTTGGTGCGGATGGAGGTGGTGACGCGGGACGCGGCGGGCGAGCCGGTGCAGACCATGCGGACCAATCTGCTGGTGCCGGTGCGGCCTTATACCATATCGCGCTGATCGCAACCGATCAGCGCAGCCCTCAGGCGCCGGGCGGGATTCTCCGAATCCCTTGGCTGCCGCGCCACGAGGCGCGCGGCCGCAGTCGCGGCCGGCCAAGCCTCGATGAGTGTGGTTCATCGAGGCTTGGTATTGGCGGTTCGCTCTCAGTCGTCCTTCTTCACCGTCGCCATCTTGGGCTTCCAGTGGGTGACGCTGACCGGTTTGCCGTTCTGGGCTCGCAGCACGCGGGGCCGCAGCACGTTTTCCACCCCCGGCGCGCCCTTGCGGGCGGCGGCCTCCGAGCCGTAGAACTTCAGCATCTCGGCAAAGGTGATCTCCTCGCCGACACCGGTGGCCATGGCCAGGGCGACGGGGGCATGCTCGACGATCTTCTTGGTCAGCTGGTCGGCGGTGTACTGGCCGAAGCGGCGCCAGATGCTGTCGAGGAAATGTGCCGCCGGATCGGGAATCCGGTTGGGCTCGATCATGTTCGGCCGGCCATAGGCGAAGGCATGGAACACGGTGGGCTCCACCGGGCCGAAGGCGTCGGTGACGAAGGTGGCCGGCATCAGCTTGCGGCCATGGAAGGCCACGGCGTAGTAGGCCTGCGCCAGATAGAGCAGGCGGTGCAGCTTCTGGGGTTGCAGGTATTCCCGATCGTTGAGTGCCTGGTCGTTGAACCAGAACACCACATCCAGGCAAGACTTTACCGCAATAGGCATGGCTCACTCGCGTCAAGGTCGGCAGGCCCGCGCATGGTGGCGGCCCGCCGTGGCAAATGATAGCGCCCCTCGGGATAGGATGCCATCTCCGGCGGCGAGCCGCTTGACCACAAGGGGGAGGGGCCTCACCTTATGGGACGTGAAGACGTTGGGGAAACGCTGGGGTGGCCCGCATGCGCATGTCGTTGACCGTCAATGGCCAGCCGGTCGAGGCCGAGGTGGCGCCGCACACCCTGCTGTCGGCCCTGCTGCGCGAGACGCTGGGGCTCACCGGCACCCATATCGGCTGCGACACCGGCCAGTGCGGCGCCTGCACCGTGCATCTCGACGGCCGGGCGGTGAAGTCGTGCCTGGTGCTGGCGGCACAGGCCGAAGGACGCAGCGTCACCACCATCGAAGGCATCGGGGAGGGCGAGGCACTGGCCCCCATGCAGGAGGCCTTCCGCGACCATCACGCCCTGCAATGCGGCTTCTGTACCCCCGGCATGGTGATGACGGCGCTCGACCTTGCCGCCAGCCTGGACACGCCGGACGAGGCCGCCATCCGCGAGGGCTTGTCGGGCAATCTCTGCCGCTGCACCGGCTATCGCCCCATCGTCGAGGCGGTGGCCGCCCGGATCGCGGGGCGCTGATGTATCCCTTCGCCCTCTACCGCCCCGCCAGTCTCGCCGACGCCCTGGCCGCCTTCGCCGCCGCCGGGGAGCAGAAATACCTCGCCGGCGGCCAGACCCTGCTGGCGGCGCTCAAGCTGCGCCTTGCCCGCCCCGACCGGCTGATCGACATCGCCCGCCTGCCGGAGCTGAAGGGCATTCGCGCCGAGGACGGTTTCCTGGTGGTGGGAGCGGCCGCGACCCATGCCGAGGTCGCCGGGGTGGATATCCCGGCGCTGGCGGCGCTGGCGGGCAGCATTGGCGACCTGCAGGTCCGCAACATGGGAACCCTGGGCGGCGCCCTGGCCAACAACGATCCGGCCGGTGATCATCAGGCCGCCGTGCTGGGCCTGGGAGCCGAAATCCGCACCGACCGCCGCTGCATTTCCGCCGATGCCTTCTTCACCGGCATGTTCGAAACGGCGCTTGAGCCTGGCGAGCTGATCGTCGCGGTGGCCTATCCGCGTCCGCTCCGCGCCGGCTATGCCAAGCTACGCAATCCCGCCTCGGGTTATCCGGTGGTGGGGGTGTTCGTGGCGGAAACCGAGGCCGGCGTTCGGGTGGCGGTGACCGGGGCGGGGCATTGCGTCTTCCGCCTGCCCGAATTCGAGCGCGCCCTGGCGGCAAACTTCTCCGCCGCCGCGTTGCAGGGGCTGGCGGTGCCACCCGGTGACCTCAACCGCGACCTTCACGCCACGGCGGAATACCGCGCCCATCTGGTGGGCGTGCTGGCGGCAAGGGCGGTTGCGGCGGCCGGTTGATCAGGCGAATTCCGCCGCCAGTTGGTCGAGCAGGCGCTGCACTTCGGCCGAGGGCTCCTCGATGCCCGCCACCGCTTCCACCGCCGCGTCGAAGTCGCCGTCGCGGAACAGCTTGGCCGCCTCGATGCCGAGCTGATGCACCCGCTCGTGCGGCGCCTCCAGGGCGCGGAAGGCGGCGTGGCGCTTGATCGCCTCGTCGGTCACCGCATAGTACCACTTGCCCAGGCGGCAACCGTGATGGTTGGCCAACTCGTCGGGATTGATGGTGGTCTTGCCGGCCAGCATCTCGGCCAGTCGGCGGCGCCAGATCATGTGGTCGGACTTGGCCAGATGGATCACGGCGTTGCGGATTTCCACCTTGGCCACGTCGGTCAGCAGGTCGATCAGGTGGGCGCTGGCCTTGCTTGAGATGTCGATCATGGTGTTGACGGCATCGGTGTCGCTGGCCGAGCGGATGGCCGCGGCTTCCAGGTTCTGGGCGATGAGCTGGGCCGCCTCGCGCTGCTGGCCCAGGTGAGAGGCAATTTCCTGCATCAATGTGGTGACGTCGCGGATCTCGTCGCTGACGGTGCGCATTTTGGTCACCGAGCCCAGCACCACCTGCTCGCCCTGGCGCACCGTGTCGCCGGCATGGGTCATGCTGTCGAAGATGGTGTCGGTCTCCTCCCGCAACGTGTCGATGCGCTTGCGGATGTCCAGCGTGGCCCGGCCGGTCTGGTTGGCGAGATTCTTGACCTCGGTGGCCACCACGGCGAAACCCTTGCCAGCGTCGCCGGCACGGGCCGCCTCGATGGTGGCGTTCAGCGCCAGGATGTTGGTCTGCTTGGCGATCTGCTCGATCTGCTTGACGATGGCACCGATGCCCAGGCTGGCCTCGGACAGTCGGCCCAGCCGGTCGGTGGTGCTGTTCACCGTGCTGACGATCTCCTGCATGGTGGCGATGACCGCCTCGGTGCTGCGGGCGCCCTCATCGGATTCCGCCTGTACCGAGCGGGCATTGTCGGCGGCCAGTTCCGAGGTGCGGCTGATCGCCTGGACGGTGGCCACCAATTCCTCGGTGGAGGCCGAGATGGTGGTCATGCGGCCGCTCATCTCGCGGATGCTGCGCAGGGTCTGGACTGCCTGGGTGACGGTGCCGTTGAGGTGGATGGACATGCCCACCGCCTGCACCAGAAGGCTGCGCGAGCGCTCCTCCAGCCGGGTGGCCAGGCCGCGCAGCTTGCCGGCAAGTGCATCACCGCGACCCTCGGGCAGCGAGCGGTAGCCGCCCTCCATCAGGCGGTCGATCATGGCTTCGAGCGCCTGGATATCGCTAACTTCCACCTCGGCCATCGCCGTCCCTTGGATATCGTCAATTGGGCGGGAGGATAGCCCGCCCGGCAAATTCAGCAAGCGTTAATGCGATCCGGCGCCGATTGCATCGCGCCGGTCTCCGCACCATACTGTCGGCATTTCAGGCATAGGTGACGGTTCGATGAAGCTGCTGATCAATGGAGAAGAGCGGACTTTCGCCGCTCCCATGAGTGTTGAGACCCTGCTGGGCCAGTTGGGCGTGGATTCGCGCAAGGTGGCGGTGGAGCGCAATCTGGAGATCGTGCCCAAATCCGCCTACGACCGGATCGAGGTGGGAGAGGGCGACCGCCTGGAGGTGGTGCATTTCATCGGCGGCGGCTCGGGCGCGGACGATGATTTCTTCGAGGTCGCGGGACGGCGTTTCCATTCCCGCCTGCTGGTGGGAACCGGCAAGTACAAGGATTTCGAGGAGACCGCCGTCGCCATCAAGGCCAGCGGTGCCGAGATCGTCACCGTTGCGGTGCGCCGGGTCAATCTGTCCGATCCCTCGCAGCCCATGCTGGTGGATTACGTCAGCCCCAAGGACTACACCTTCCTGCCCAACACCGCCGGTTGCTACTCGGCCGATGAGGCGGTGCGGACGCTGCGGCTGGCGCGCGAGGCCGGCGGCTGGGATTTGGTCAAGCTGGAGGTGCTGGGCGACCAGAAGACCCTCTACCCCAACATGCCCGAGACCCTGAAGGCGGCCGAGGCGCTGATCAGGGACGGCTTCAAGGTGATGGTGTACTGCTCGGACGACCCCATCCAGGCCAAGATGTTGGAGGAGATGGGCTGCGTCGCCATCATGCCGCTGGGGTCGCTGATCGGCTCGGGACTAGGCATCATCAACCCCATCAACATCCGCCTGATCAAGGAGAACTGCGCCGTGCCCGTGCTGGTGGATGCCGGCGTCGGCACCGCCTCGGATGCGGCGGTGGCCATGGAACTGGGCTGCGACGGCGTGCTGATGAATACCGCCATCGCCGCCGCCCGCGACCCCATCCGCATGGCTCGCGCCATGAAGCTGGCGGTGGAGGCCGGCCGCCTTTCCTACCTGGCGGGCCGTATGCCCCGGAAGCTTTACGCCGACCCCAGCTCGCCGCTGGCCGGGCTGATCTAGGACGGGGAACCCTTGCCGCCTTCTGCGCTACGAGTCCCGTTCGGATTCTGGCGCAGGGGGGGGCGGCGGCCACGCTCCCGAGGCGGGAGTCTTCCTCATATCACGGCGCCTCCGAGGACCCCCCTGGACGCGGCCCCCGTGTTTTGCCATAGTCCCGGCAACATTTGCTTTTTCGAGGGCGAGATGACGACGCTGGGGACCCTGCTGTACACCTGGACCACGGGCAAGCTGGTGGGAACCGACACCGCCGGCAACCGCTACTACGTCGAGAAGCGCGAGGCCAAGGGACGGCGCACCAAGCGCTGGGTGATCTATAACGGGGTGCCCGAGGCTTCCAAGGTGCCGGCCGAGTGGCATGCCTGGCTGCACTATACCAGCGATCAGCCGCTGACCGACATCAGCCGCAAGGGGTGGCAGAAGCCGCACGAGGCCAACAAGACCGGCTCGTCCGACGCCTACTTGCCGCCCGGCCACGACCTCGCCGGTGGCCAGCGTGAGCGCGCCGCCGGCGATTACGAGGCTTGGCGCCCTTGAGCATCTCGGGGCGCAGCCGCATGTTCACCAAGGGTGCCGACCGCGACATGGTCGTCGGCGCCATGGTGTTGCTGGTAGGCTTGGCGCTGTTCGGCCTGGCTTACTCGGTGGGCGGCAAGGGTCCGGCCACGAGCGAGGGCTATCTGCTGCAGGCGCGTTTCAGCAAGGCGGACGGTGTCGCCGTCGGCACGGCGGTGCGGCTGTCGGGGGTGCGGGTCGGCCGTGTGGTCGATCTCAAGCTCGATTCCTCGTTCCGCGCCATCACCACCATCCAGCTGGCGCCCACCATCGGGCTGACCGCCGACACCGCGGCCGCCATCCAGACGGACGGATTGCTGGGGGCCAAGTACATCGACCTCAAGCCGGGTGGCGACGAACAGGTGCTGAAGCCCGGCGAGGAGATCGTCTATACCCAGGATGCGGTGGTGGTCGAGGATCTGTTGCGGATGATCATCGATCAGGGCCGGGCCAAGCGCGGCTACCTCGACAAGCCGCTGCCTAATCTGACCAAGTGAGGACGATGCCATGGGACGCAACCTGATCGAGACCATCATGGGCGCCGTGGTTCTGGCGGTGGCTGGTTTCTTCCTCCTGTTCGCCTACAGTCACGCCAGCATCAAGAAGATCGAGGGCTACGAGCTCACCGCCCAGTTCTCCAGTGTCGGCGGCCTGGATACCGGTGCCGACGTCAAGATCAACGGCATCAAGGTGGGGACGGTGGCATCGCAGTCGCTCGACCCCCAGACCTTCAACGCCGTGGTCAAGCTGTCCATTTCGCCCAGCGTTCAGTTGCCCGCCGACACCTCGGCCAGCATCTCCAGCGAGGGCCTGCTGGGCGGCAAGTTCGTCAAGCTGGAGCCGGGTCGCGCTCAGGCGCGCCTGCC
Organism: uncultured Rhodospirillaceae bacterium; assembly: GCA_903941105.1. Lineage (GTDB taxonomy): Bacteria > Pseudomonadota > Alphaproteobacteria > Rhodospirillales > Magnetospirillaceae > CAJANL01. The sequence goes on along the minus strand of CAJANL010000228.1, from coordinate 646 downwards.
GGCGGGGGCGACGCTGGCTCGCACCAAGGATTTCAAGTCCATCGAGGAGATGGTGGGGGAATTGATCTTCCTGGCCACCGCCGACAACCAGACGCCGCAGACGGCTCCCGGCGGTCCGCTGGTGCCGGGAGGCACGAACCCGCCCGGCAGTCCTGAAAAGTGATGCAACCGAGGCGTTTCCTCGCCCTGGCCCTGCTCCTGCTGCTGCCGTCGGCGGCGCCAGCTCAGACGCCGCCGGATCTATCCATGGATACGGCGGTGTTGCAGGGCCTCGACAAGGTCACCGCCCGGGTGGTGACCATCGAGGCGCGCGTCGGAGACACGGTGCATTTCGGCACCCTGGAATTCGTCGCCCGCGCCTGCAAGAAACGTCGACCGGAAGACCTTCCCGAGAGCGCCGCCTTCCTCGATATCTGGGAATTGAAGGCCGACCAGCCGGCCACCAGCCTGTTCCGCGGCTGGATGTTCGCCTCGTCGCCGGCCCTGTCGGCCATGGAACATCCCGTCTACGACATCTGGGTGCTGGACTGCCGCAACAGCGGGCGGCGATAGCCCGGGCCATCGGCCGCACCGGCAGGGCAATCGGGCGAAGGAAAATTCCCCCATCCACGATGGTCGTCATTCCCGCGGAAGCGGGAATCCATGT
>CAJANL010000227.1 GCA_903941105.1 uncultured Rhodospirillaceae bacterium | reverse complement strand
TATGACACAGTAAGATTATGGCGCCGCGCCTCCAATATGAAACGCGGCGCTCATGCGAGCATTGAGCGAGCGGCCAAGGGCGCGGAGGCGCCCGCCCGGTGAGGGCTAATTCATAAAGGCTGAAGTGTGGTGAGGCGGTGCGGCATCAGGCTGCAGGACTGGCAGGCCGCACGACTGGGCGATTGGTCGCCCTGCCATCATCAGGGAGCGATCTCGACCCGATTGCGACCGTTGTCCTTGGCGCGGTACAAGGCCTGATCGGCCTTCCGCAGCATGTCCTGGATGCTGTCGCCGGCCATGGCGCACACGCCGATGCTGGCGGTAAGCGAAATCGTCTCATCACCGATCGGGTGGGCCACGGCCATCAGCGCCATGCGGATACGTTCAAAGAACTCAGAAAGATGATCCGGTGACAAATTGACCGCGAGAATACAAAATTCCTCGCCGCCGTAGCGACACAGGATATCGGTCTCGCGGGTGTTCGCACGCAGGCATTTGGCCACGGTCGCCAGCATCTCGTCACCCACCTCGTGGCCGTAGCGATCGTTGATGGACTTGAAGTGGTCGATATCGATCATGGCGGCGACCAGCGACAGTTTACCCCGCTTCTGGCTGGAATAGAGCTTACTTCCGACCTGCGTCAGATAACGGCGATTGTGCAGGCCGGTCAAAAAATCCCGATCGGCCAGGGCCTGCATGGCGGTGATCAGATCCAGCGTGTCCATGTTCTGATTGATACGAAAGAAGAATTCCTCGCGCAGGAACGGCTTGGTGATGAAGTCATTGGCACCGTTCTTGATGAACAGGGCGGCAATGCTGCTGCCCCCGCCGGAGGAAATGCCGATGATGGCCAGCCTGTCGCGGGCATGGGTGGCGCGGATGGTCCTGATCATCTCGATACCGCTCATCCCGGGCATGTGGAAGTCGGTAACGATCAAGCGGATATCGGGATGCTCCTTCAGCACCTCCAATGCCTGGGCGCCATTTGCGGCCGCCAGGGTTTGGAACTGATAGTGCCGCAGCAGGTCGCAGATGTACTCCCGCGCCGTCTTGGAATCATCGACGACCAGCGCCTTGGTGAAGCGGTTATGGAGGATGCGGTTGGTGAGCGAGGTCAGCATCGACAGGCTGAAGGGGGTATCCTTGATGATGTAGTCGATGACGTTGAGCCCCATCATCCTCTCCTGGAAATCGGTGGAGACGATGCTGCTGAACACCACGGACGGGATTTTGGCCTCACGGCACAACTCGACCACCTCGGCATCGCTGGAATCGGGCAGGATGATGTCAAGCAGCGCCAGCGTATAGCGCCGCCCCCCTTGAATCAGCGCGCGCGCCTCGGCCAGCGACCGGCCATGATCGATGATGACACCGGGGATGTCCTGCAATTGGCGCTTCACCGCTTTGGAGAAGAACGCCGAGTCCTCGATCAGCAGGATATATAACGACTCGGTGTCCATTCCCGCTCCCACAGACTGATCGCCGGTGTCGCCTCACCCTTATCAACCATACTATACTATATTCAGGCTACACTGAAACGACGACGCGTAAAAAGGCCCGAGTGACCCAGGCGCGGCGCGCCTTACCCCCTCCCCAACGCCCTGACCTCACCCGATGCCGCCACCTTGCCCGAGGCGGAATAGGCTTCGTGATTGGCCTCGATGCCGTCCAGCTTGTAGAGATAGTTCACCATCAGGCCGCAGGATTGGGCAACGCCCTTGGGCGACAGGTCACCCAGCCAGTTCAGGCGCTCCACCCGAGCTCCGTTGGACAGGTGAAAATGCGCCACCGGGTCCAGGGCACGGCCATCACCGCGCCGCGCGGACAGCAGATAGCGGGCCGCCAGCCGCAGCAACGGCCCCTTCAATGCCTCGACCATGGCCGGCTCCTTGACCCACTCCGGCTCGGCCAGCAGGGTCTTGAGGCTGCCCTTGGCGTCGTTGGACACCTCGCCCTGGTGCAGGTGCTGGCTCAGCCAGTCGCGGAAGCCGGGAATGGGCGACAGGGTTGCGAAGGTCTTCAACCGCGGGAATTCACGCGACAGGTCGTCCACCACCCGCTTGATCAGGAAGTTGCCGAAGCTGATTCCGGCCAATCCCTTCTGCGCGTTGGTGATGGAATAGAAGATGGCGGTATCGGCCGCCTGGGGGTCCCCCAGGGGCGCGGCGGGATCAAGCAGTTCCTGAACGTTGCCGGCGATACCCTCGACCAGTGCCACCTCGACGAAGATCAACGGCTCGTCGGGCATGCGCGGGTGGAAGAAGCCGTAGAGTCGCCGGTCGGAATCCAGCCGGTTCTTGAGATCGCCCCAGCCCTGGATGGCGTGCACCGCCTCATAGGCCATGATCTTTTCCAGCACCATGGCGGGAGACCGCCAGGTGATGCGCCGCAGTTCGAGGAAGCCGATATCGAACCACGCCGCCAGCAGCCCCTTGAGATCGCCCTCCAGGGCGGTCAGGGCCGGATCGTCCTTGGCCTGTCCCATCAATTCGGCCCGCATGTCGACCAGGAATTTAATGCCCTCAGGCAATCCATTGAAATCGGTCAATAATTTCAGGCGAGGCGGTTCAAGTGATTGACGAAGAGCACGTTCCGCCTCGGCGCGGGCGCGGTCATCGCCGTCGGACGACCGCAACTGATCGATGGCGGCGTCGATGTCGCCGCGGTCGGGGCCGAACTCCTCGGCCAACAAGCGAAGGAAGCGCAACCGCCCGTCGGTGTTGAGGCCGAGATAGGCCCGGCCCAGTACCGCCGCCCGGGTACGGGCCGAAACTTCACCGCCGCGCGCCTCCAGGCAGGCCTGCATCTGGCCCCGCAAATGCGCCAGGTCTTCAGCCGGAAGATCGGGCGCCAGGATGACCTCGTCGCCGCCACGTCCGGCGATGCCGCGCCACAGGGTGGCCAGGCCCTTGATGCGGGCGAGCAGTGCAGTTCCTACCGCCTGGGTCATACGTTGCTCCCTCGCTTCGCTCATCGGGCATCCCCCCCCTGGCTCAAGACCGCCGGCAACATTTCCGCCAGATCCTCGGCGATCAACCCGCGCCCGGCACGCCGCGCCGCCTCGCCGTGCAGCCAGGCGGCGGCGGCGGCAGCGGCGAAGGCGTCCATCCCTTGCGCCAGCAACCCGAGGAGCATCCCCGCCAGCACGTCGCCCGCCCCCGCCGTGGCCAAGTCGGGCGGGGCATTGGTACAGATGACGGCACGGCCGGAGGGATGGGCCACCACCGTGTCGGCCCCCTTCAGCAACAGCACGGCGCCCGACCGCCGGGCGCCCTCGCGGGCACGGACCAGCCGGCTACCGGAGACCGCGCCGAACAGGCGGCGGAACTCGCCGTCATGCGGGGTGAGCACGATGCGGTCGGACAGGGACGGCAAGGGGCGGTGCAGGGCGTCGGCGTCGAGCACGCAGGCGCGCCCGGACCCCACCACAGCCTCAATGCGGGCGGACGTCCCCTCCCCCACTCCGGCGCCGGGGCCGAGCAGCAGGGCATTGCGGCGCGGATCGGACAGCACCCGCTCGAACGGATCGAGCGCCTCGACGATGGTGCCGGGATCGCCGGCGCGATAGACGACCAGTGCGGATTCGGGCGCGGCGATGGTCACCAACCCGGCGCCCATCCGCCGCGCCGCCCGCGCCGCCAACCGCGCCGCCCCGGTCATCGCCCCGCCGCCCACCACCACGGCATGGCCGCGCGAATATTTGTGATCGAGCGGGCCGGGGGCCGGAACGCGCCACAGCGCCGGAGAATTTTCGTGCAGATCGGGGGCGAACTCGTCCAGCACCTGGACGGGAATGCCGATATCGGCCACCACCACCTCGCCGCAGGCCCGCCGCCCCGGCAGCAGGCAGTGGCCGGGCTTCTTGCGGAAAAAGGTGACCGTGGCCACCGCATCGGGCGCCCCCCCCCAAATCTCGCCGGTGTCGCCATGCAGCCCGGAGGGAACGTCGACGGCGACCACCGGCAGGCCGCGACGGCCGATCTCGGCCACCACCGCCAAGGCAACGCCAGCCAACGGCCGGGCCAGCCCGGCACCGAACAGCGCATCCACTACCCCGCCGCAGCCGTCGAGACACTCGGGCGACAGCGGCTCGACCCGGCCGCGCCAGCGCTCGGCCATCCGGCGGGCGTCCCCCGTCAGCGCCTCCACCGAGCCCAGCAGGGCCAGCCGTACCGCCCAGCCGCGCCGCGCCAGCAGGCGGGCGGCCACGAAGCCGTCGCCGCCGTTATTGCCGGGGCCGCACAGGATGACGAGGCGGCAGCGCGGCAGGCGACGCTCCGCCTCGCGTGCCACCGCCCAGCCGGCGGCCTCCATCAGTCGCTCTCCGGACACGCCGGCGGCCATGGCCAGCCGGTCGGCCCGGTACATCTCGTGCACGGTCAGCAGCTCACCTGTCATGCCCGATAGCGTATGCCTTCGGCGGCGAAATTCAACCGGTTACCCCATCCCCCGAAACGCCATTTGCCATCCCCGCTGCCCTGCTTTAGACCATTGCGGTTCTTGGTCTTTCCGCCGGAGGCCGTCGCATGAGGGTTGTCGTTGTGGGAGCCGGGGTGGTGGGAACCGCCGCCGCCTGGTTCCTTGCCAAGGCCGGGCACGAGGTGACGGTGGTCGAGCGCCGCGATGGCGCCGGGCTGGAGACCAGCTTCGCCAATGGCGGCCAGGTCTCCGCCTGTCATGCCGAGCCCTGGGCCAATCCTGCGACGCCGCGCAAGATCCTGAAATGGCTGGGCCGCGAGGACGCGCCGCTGCTGTTCCGCTGGCGGCGCTGGGACCCGGCGCTATGGGCGTGGGGCCTCCGCTTTCTCGCCAACTGCACCGCAGGCCGCGCCGCGGTCAACACCGAGCGCACCCTGCGTATCGCCGTCTATTCCCGCCACTGCCTGCAGGCCCTGCGCGCCGAGACCGGCCTCGCCTATGACCAGCGCGCCAAGGGCATCCTGCACATCTACCGCGACGGTGCGGAATTCGAGCACGCCTGCCGCGCCGCCGAGGTGATGCGGCGGCACGGCCTGGACCGCCTGGTGAAGACACCGGCCGAGTGCCTCGCCATCGAGCCCGCCCTGGCCACGGCGGCGGACGATCTGGCCGGCGGCATCCATACCCCCGACGACGAGAGCGGCGACGCCCACAAGTTCACCGCCGGGCTGGCGGCGCTGGCCGCCGGTTTCGGGGTCGAATTCCGCTACGGCAGCACCGTGCTGGGGCTGGTGCGCGAAGCAAATCGCGTCACCGGCGTGGTCACCGATCGCGGCACCCTGACTGCCGATGTCTATCTGCTGGCCGCCGGCAGTTGGAGCCCGCTGCTCGCCCGAGCCATTGGCATCAGGCTGCCCATCGTGCCGGCCAAGGGCTATTCGCTGACCGTGCCGGTGGACGGTCATGCCGGCGCGCCGACGGTGTCGGTCACCGATGACGAGCACAAGATGGTCTATTCCCGCCTGGGCGAGCGCCTCCGCATCGCCGGCACCGCCGAGATGACCGGACTCGACGCCTCGCTCAATCCGAACCGCTGGAAGGTGCTGCTGACCAAGGCACGATGCCTGTTCCCCGACGGCGGCGACTATTCCCAGGCCGAACCATGGGCCGGCCTGCGTCCCGTCACCCCCGACAGCGTCCCCATCCTCGGCGCCACCCCCCTACGCAACCTGTGGCTCGACACCGGCCACGGCACCCTGGGCTGGACCATGTCCTGCGGCTCGGGCCGGGTGCTGGCCGATCTGATCTCGGGGCGGACGCCGGAGATCGACGTCAAGGGGCTGGGGCTGGGGCGATTCTGAGGGGGGGCGACCATCCTCACCCGTCCCAACCGCGCCGGTTGCGGTCCGCCTCGGCCAACGCCGTTTCCGCGCTTTCGCCCGACGCCAGGGTATGAAACCCGCAGCCGATGTCCAGGGTGACGGCCTGACCCAGCCAGGCATAGGGCTGGGCGTTGATCCGCCGGATGATTTCCTCCGTCTTTTCACGCGCCTCGGCGATGGAGTCGCCGGGCAGCACGATGCTGAAGTCGCTGATGCCCAGCAGCCCCACCAGATCGGTCTTGCGCAAACTGCCGAGGATGTTGGAGCCCACATGGCGCAGCGCGCCGTCGCCGGCCGCCAGCCCCTGGACGCCGCAGATGGCCTCGACGCCACGGACATGCATCACCACCACCACGCCGTGCGGCGGCTCTGGCCCGGTGAGCAAGGCCTCCAGCTCGCGCATGAAGGCGCGGCGATTGAGCACCGGCACCACCGAGTGACGGTCGGATTGCTGTTCCAGATAGGACTCGCGATGCTGGTGCTGGCGATCCAGCCAGCGCAGCCGCTCCAATTCGGCGATCACCCCGGAGAGCGCCGCCATCACCTCGGGCGACATGGTCCCGGCCGGCAGGCCGAGAACCTCGGCGGCGTCAGCCACCTCGGCCGGCGGCGGCGGCTGCACCGGATAGCGATGGGCCGGCGAACGGCGATGGCCGTCCTGCTCGCGCGCATGGTCGTGGATGCGCGTGACCGCGTAGACCCGTTCCGTGCCGTATTCGTCAGACATGGCCGTACTCGAATTTCTCCTGACTTTCCCATATTTTAGCATAGTTTCACCCTTTGGGCCGGAAATTCGCCTGGAAGGCCTTGCGCAGCGGCGCGCGATCCCTATACTTGCGCCCTTTCTTCGACCCCCCTGGCGGGAGGAAGTCGCATGCAAGCCACGCCGCTGGTCGGCATCATCATGGGCAGCCAGTCCGACTGGGAAACCATGCGCCACGCAGCCGCCGTTCTGGCCGAGCTGGGGGTCGCCTATGAGACCCGCATCGTCTCGGCCCACCGCACGCCCAGGCGCCTGTACGATTACGCCACCGCCGCCAAGGGCCGCGGCATGAAGGTCATCGTCGCCGGAGCCGGCGGCGCCGCCCACCTGCCCGGCATGGCCGCCGCCATGACCACCCTGCCGGTATTCGGCGTGCCGGTGGAGAGCAAGGCGCTGAAGGGCCAGGACAGTCTGCTGTCCATCGTGCAGATGCCGGGTGGCGTTCCGGTCGGCACCCTGGCCATCGGCAAGGCCGGTGCCACCAATGCCGGCCTGCTCGCCGCCGCGGTGATCGCCCTGCTCGACCCGGTGGTCGACATCAAACTGACGGCGTGGCGTGCTCGCCAGACCGAATCGGTGGCCGAGATCCCCGTCGCCCCCGAAGATGCCGAGCTGATCCGCTAGTGTTCCCGCCCCCGTTTACTGAGCCGCTGCCCCCCGGCAGCACCATCGGAATCGTCGGCGGCGGCCAGTTGGGCCGCATGGCGGCGCTGGCGGCGGCGCGGTTGGGCTATCGTGTCCACGTCTTCACCCCCGAGACCGACAGCCCCACCTCGCAGGTCTGCGCCGCCCGAACGGTGGCCGACTACACCGATGCCGCCGCCATCGAGGCCTTCGCCGACTCGGTGGACGTGGTCACCTTCGAGTTCGAGAACGTCCCCGCCGAGAGCGTGCGGCTGATGACCGAGCACGCCCCGGTCCGCCCCTGCTGGCGGGTGCTGGAGACCGCCCAGGACCGCATCGCCGAGAAGACTTTCTTCAACGACATCGGCATCGCCACCGCGCCGTGGCGGCCGGTGCGGAGCGCCGCCGACCTGACCCGGGCGGTGGGTGAACTGGGGCGTCCGGCGGTGCTGAAGACGGCGCGCCTGGGCTACGACGGCAAGGGGCAGGTCAAGATCACCGCCGAGACCGACCTGGACGAGGCCTGGGCCGCCATGGGCTCCGAGGCCGGTATCCTGGAGGGCTTCATCGACTTCGACGGCGAGATCAGCGTCATCGTCGCCCGTGGCCTCGATGGCGCCTGGGCCACGTTCGACCCGGTGTGGAACGTGCACCGCAACCACATCCTCGACACCACCATCGCCCCCGCCCCCATTGCCCGCGAGTTGGCGGCCGAGGCCATGGCCGTCGCCCACAAGGCCGCCGAGGCGCTGGGCCTGGTCGGCCTGCTGGCGGTCGAGCTGTTCGTCACCAAGGACGGCGGGGTGCTGGTCAACGAAATGGCGCCACGGCCGCACAATTCCGGCCACTGGACCATGGACGCCTGCCTCACCGACCAGTTCGAGCAATTCATCCGCGCCGTCTGCGGCCTGCCGCTGGGCAGCCCCGAGCGCCATTCCGACGCCGAGATGAAGAACCTGATCGGGGACGACGCGAAGGCTTGGCTCGACATCCTGCACGACCCGGCCGCCCGCCTGCATCTCTATGGCAAGGCCGAGGCGCGCCCTGGCCGGAAGATGGGCCACGTCACCCACCTCCGCCCTCGGCGCGACCGGCGATAAGACCGCCCGACCCTGCCCCCTCGACCTTGGTCAAGGGACCAACCCGCCCATCGTATTATTACCGTTTCGCCATTTCATCATTTGGACGTTGACGGCCTGGGCCGTATTGCTGGATTTTGACAGGAAGAAGCCTGACGAACCCTAGGGAAGCCGCTTTGCAAGATCTCGTCATCCATGTTCTGACGGACTACGGCTTCCTGCTTTATCCGTTGATCGTCGCCTGGACCTTCATCGAGGGCGAGACCGTGGTCATCGTCACCGGCATCCTCGCCTCGGAGGGACGCTTCAACATCAACGTCGAGGGTTTGGCGCTGGCCGCCTTCACCGGCAGCTTCCTGGGCGACCAGCTCTATTATTACATCGGCCGCAAATACGGCACGCCGCTGCTGACCCGCTGGCCGACCCTGACCCAGAAGGTGTCGTGGGCCTTCCATCTGGTGAAGACCAATCCGACCCTGTTCATCCTGTCGTTCCGCTGGATCTACGGCGTGCGCAACATAGCCCCCTTCGTCATCGGCATCTCCGAGGTGTCACGGCTGAAGTATTTCATTCTGAACTTCATCGCCGCGATGATCTGGGCGCACAGCTTCGCCTGGGGCGGCTATTTCCTCGGCTGGAAGCTTGAGGAATGGCTGGGCGAGAGCAAGTGGTTCGTGCTCGGCGGCTTCATCGGCGTTGCCGTGGTCATCGCCGGCCTGTCGTTCCTGCGCCAGCGGCGCAAGCTGGCGCAATTGCCGCCGGCCAGCGCACCGGCCAGCGGCGAGTAGGCGTCAGGCTCCTGCCGCCAGCCATTGGCGGAACACCTCGACGGACTCGACCCGCCAGAACGCCGCCGTGGCACGCGGCGGCCCTACCAACAGCGACACCCCTCCCATGGCGTTGACCACCGCAAAGCCGTCCTCGTCGGTGAGGTCGTCGCCGGCGAACAGCGGGGGACGGCCGGCAAAGGGCGGCTCGGCCATGAAGCGCCGCACCGCCACCCCCTTGTCGCTACCCGCTGGCCTCAACTCGAACACCATCTTGCCCGCCACCACCGCGAGACCGGGGCAGTGCACGGCCGCTGCCTGCGCCGCCTGGCGACACGCCTCCTCCAATTGCGGAACGGCACGATAGTGCAGCGCCAGGGTCAGCCGCTTGTCCTCCAGCACCACGCCGGGATGGCCGGTGGCGAACATGGTCAGCGCCCGCCTGACCCCGTCCAGGCCGTCCAGCGGCGGTGGGCGCTCGATGCGGCCATCGCTGCAAAACCGCTCCAGCCCGTGCAGGCCGGCGGCGGGCAGCCGCAGCGGCGCCATCAGGTCGAGGATGTTGTCGACACTGCGTCCGCTGACCAGGGCGAGGGCGCCGCCACAGCGCCGCGACAGCCTGGCCAGCAGGTCCACCAATCCCGGAGGCACGTGAATGGCCGAGGGAGTGGGAGCGATGTCGATGAGGGTGCCGTCGATATCGAGGAACCACGCCCAGTCGGGCGACGGCGGAGGCAGGCCTGATCCGGTCATGGCTGCAAGGTAGGCACTGCCGCCCCTGCGTCAAGCGGCGAGTTTACCGCCGATACTCATAGCGGGCCCGGCGCAGTTGGTACTCGGCCAGACGAGCGCCCCGGTAGGCGTCGGCGATGCGGCGGGCCTCGTCACGGGTGGCCGCCGTCTGGTCACGCCAGGCCTTGCGCTTTTCCTCCACCACCCGTGAACTGGGCGCCGGCTTGTCGGGCGGCGTCGACGGCCTGGGGGCGACGGCCGAGGCCACCGCGGCGGCGGCTCCGGTCCACACCTTCATCAGCTTCTCGCGGTAGGTGGCGGCCAGGGTCGGGTTCTGCGAGTGGTAGTAGGAGGCGGCGGTCGGCCAGTGCTTGGTCGCCTCATAGAGCCCCTTGAGGAAGCGAGCGGCATAGGCGACGTTGTGGGCCGGCTCGAAGGCATCCTCCAGACTGGCGAAGGCCTGGGGGTGGTACATCAGGTTGACCTGCATGCAGCCGACATCGATGTTCTTGACGCCCTTGGCCTTGAGCCGCCTGACCTCGGCCACCGCCTCGGCCTTGGTGGGCAGGAACCGCCCCTGGCCCTCGGCCATGATGGTCCACGGCCAGGCAATCGTTGCCTTGCGCGTCTGGTCGTAGCGGCCGGATTCGACGATCGACACCGAATCCAGCAGGGCGTTGGGAATGCCATAGGCGCGTTCGTTGCGAGCCGTCTCGGTGGAGCACAGAGTCTCGGGTGGCAACGCGGTGACGGCCGCCGGCGCCGCTGCCGCCGCCGACAGGACGAGCGCGGCCGCCGCCATCGCCCCCCTCCACCGCGCCCTCATTCCACCCTCCCGAACCGCGACATCATCCGGGGATATTTGCATACCGCCCGCCATCGCCGCCAGCCAGATCGGCTACCAGCTAATCAGCGTGTAGTATGCCCCTGATCGGCAGCTTCCGCAGGCTGTTCGACTTGTTGGCGGGGCTGGATGTAGTCAAGGACGCCAACGGGGACCATCTTCCGACCAGCGGCAAGGTCGAGGACGAATTCCTGCATTGCCCCCGCGCGCATATCTCTGTAGCGCCAACCCTCCGGGGCGTACCCACCGTTTCGGAGGTCAATTTCTCCCAGGCTGTAGCCGAGGTGACTGCCAATCGCCGCGAGGAGCTTAGCGAGCAAATCGGCCCCAGGTTTACCCGCTTGGGGAATTTTCCGGCCGCTTCGAGCCGCCCAATGTGTTGAGGCGTGTACGGGATGCCGCAGACGCTCTTGAGCTCTTTCTTCGACACGAGCCGCTTTTCAAACTGGATCATCGGTTTACTCCCTTTCGGGAGGCATCGCGATGCCTCGGTTTGAAAAAGCCGCACCGATAGGCCCTCAGAGGGTATCGCCGCGCCTGGAGGGAGTCGAAGGCTTCGAGATCGGGCGGGAGCGTTCGGCCATGTTCTGGCATGTGTTATCCCGACCACCCGCCGCCGGTTTCGGGATAACAGGGGTGCGGGCTTTGTTATCCCAGTGTTATCCCGAGCGCTTTGGGTAAGTGTGCCCCAGAAATGGAAAGGCCCCAAAACCGTTAGGTTTCAGGGCCTTATATGGTCGGAGCGACAGGATTCGAACCTGCGACCCCCAG
>CAJANL010000226.1 GCA_903941105.1 uncultured Rhodospirillaceae bacterium | reverse complement strand
TCGAGCGGCAGCCCGGCCTTCAGCAGGGTGGCCAGTTCGCGCAGCAGCGCCGCCGTCTCCCGCGCCGAGGGCGGCCGGCCGGCGAACAGGTCGCGGCCCAGCAGCGCCATGAGCCGCGAGCCCGGCCGCACCGGCTCGGCCCGCAACACGAGGCGGCCCTGGCGGCGCAGGCGGTCGACGGCGGCGTCGAGGTCGGGAGCCTCGATCTCTCCCTCGGCCACCTGGCCCGATTCGTCGACGGCGCGGAAGTGGAACAGCGGCACCTCAGGCCTCCCGGGTGACGCGCAGGACTTCGGCCAACGAGGTGACGCCGGCCTCGGCCTTGAGCAGGCCGTCCTCGAACATGGTCCGCATGCCGGAGGCTTGCGCCGCGCGCTGGATGTCGCCCACCTCGGCGCGGCGCAGCACCAACCGGCGCACCGCCTCGTCGAGGGCCAGCACCTCCACCACGCCGATGCGTCCGAGATAGCCGCCCGAGCACTGGCTGCACCCCACCGGCTGCCACAGCCGGGTGAGGTGGAAGCGCTCGGCCAATTCGGGCGGCACGGCTTCGGCGCGGCGGCAGGCCGGGCACAGGCGGCGCACCAGCCGTTGCGCCACCAACCCGCCGACGGTGGCGGTGAGCAGGTAGGGCTCCACCCCCATGTCGAGCAGACGGCAAGCGGTGGCGGCGGCCGAGTTGGTGTGCAAAGTCGACAGCACCAGATGACCGGTGAGCGAGGCCTGCACCGCGATCTCGGCGGTCTCCAGGTCGCGGATCTCGCCGATCATCACCACGTCCGGGTCCTGGCGCAGGATGGAGCGCAGCACGGTGGCGAAGGACAGGCCGATGCCCGGCTTGACCTGCACCTGGTTGACGCCTTCCAACTGGTACTCCACCGGGTCCTCGACGGTGACGATCTTGCGCTCAGGGCGGTTGAGGCCGAGCAGCGAGGTATAAAGGGTGGTGGTCTTGCCGCTGCCGGTGGGGCCGGTGACCAGCACCACCCCCTCGGGGCGCTCCAGCAGGGCGAGGTAGGTGGCGAGCGGCGCGCCGGAGAAGCCCAGTGCGGCGAAGTCCAGCACCGCCGCCTCGCGGTCGAGCACCCGCAGCACCACCGATTCGCCGTGCAGCGTCGGCACCGTCGAGACTCGCAGATCGAGCTCACGGCCGCGCACCGCCAGCTTGACCCGGCCGTCCTGCGGCAGGCGGCGCTCGGCGATGTTGAGCCGCGCCATGATCTTGATGCGCGAGACGACGGCGGCCTTGAGGCGCAGGGGCGGCTCCTCCGCCTCCACCAGACGGCCGTCGATGCGATAGCGGACCTTGAGGCGGTTCTCGAACGGCTCGACATGGATGTCGGAGGCGCGCGCCTCCACCGCCCGGGCGATCATCAGGTTGACGAGGCGCACCACCGGCGCCTCGCTGGCGAGATCCTTGAGGCGCTCGACATCCTCGTCTTCGGCCGGCCCGGCATCGTCGTCGGCAACGGCGGCGGGCGAGGCGTCACCCAACAGGCGCTCGAACGCCGCGTCGAGCTCGGCCGGCACCGCCACCAGCCGCGACACCGCCATGCCGGCGGCCAGCCGCACCGCATCGGCGGCATAATCGTCCAGCGGATCGGCCATGGCGAGCCGCAGCGGCCCACCCTCGGGGGCGGCCAGGGGCAGCACGCGGAAATGCTTGAGGAATTGCCGTGACAGGCGCCCGTCCAGCACCTCGGCCTCGGGGTAGTCGGCGGGCTGGGCCAACGGCAGCTCCAGCAACTCGGACAGGGCCGTCGCCATGTCACGCTCGGAAACCATGCCCAGCTTGGTCAGCACGCGATCGAGGCGCTCGCCGGCATCGCGCGCGACACGGCCGGCACGCTCCAGGGCGGCGCGGTCGAGGGACAAATGATGGGCGAGACGGGACTCGATGGTCATGGGGGGATCTTCGAAAGAGAGGCCCGGCACCCTCGCGGATGCCAGGCCGGGAGGTCAGTTGGCGAGACCCTTGTCGAAGCTGCCGAGGCAGGCGCGGCGGATGCCGCCCAAGCCGTCGGCGCCCGTCGCCGGAACGTCGATGAACTCATCCTGGGACACGCCGTTGGCGGGCTTGAGGGCGATCTGGTCGCCCTTGGCACCGTGCGGCACCCGGATGGACGGATGGTCGAACGGCGCCTTCTCGCACCGCACCCGCTCGTCGGTCAGCGTCTTGAGGAAGGCGACGATTTCGGACTGCTGGGTCGGGCTGAGATTGAGCGGCACCAACAGCGCCGACAGATTTGTCGGGCTCGCCCCCAGGCCCGAGGTGTCGAGGCGGCCGGAATTGTCGTTGACCAGCCGGCGGTCGCCGCCACGGTTGTAGAACCGCACCAGGTCCTCCAGCGTGCCGTACTGGCCGTAGTGGAAATAGGGACCGGTCAGCTCGACATTGCGCAGGATGGGCGTCTTGAAGGCGCCGTCCACCGCCAGTTCCTCGGCGTTGACCTGGGCGGCGGTGGGCGTGCAGGGGGCAGTGGGGCTGAACGGCACCACAAAGGCGCAGGCGTTGGCCTGATCGACCAACGGGTCCTTCACCGCCGCGGTGTTGCCGTTGATCTTCTGCACCCACTGGCGGGCCAGCGACAGCGGATTGCCGAACGGATCGGTGCCACCGACGCCCAAATCCTCGATGGTGGGACGGGTGCCGATGTTGAAGAAGCCATCATCCTGCAGATGGGTGGCGGTGATGCCCGGCACCCGGTCGAGGAACTTGTTGGTGGGTAGTTGCAACACGGTGGTGGCGTTGGAGAACAGCGGCCCGCCGTGGCAGAAGATACAGCCGGTGCGCGACGAGCGGAACAGGTCGAGGCCGTTCTTTTCCGCCGTCGACAACACAGTCTTGCCCAGCTTGTAGTTGTCGTATTTGGTCTGGTCGGAAATCAGCGTGTTCTGGTAGGACGCTACGGCGATGCCCCAGAACAACGAGAAGTTGGCCTGCATCTGGTCATAGCCTTCAAACGGAAGGCCCTGGCCGGCCGGAATGGCGCCGCCGTTCCACCACTCGTCCTTGAACACCGCCTTGATCAGGTCGGTATAGGTGCCCTTGAGGCCGAACACGCTGCCGGGGTCGCGGTAGGTGGCCAGCACACTGTCGTTGGTGGCGACACGCTGCAGCGCCAGTGGCTTGCGCGGCAGCATCTTCTTGCCGAACTCGGCCAGCGAGCGACCCTGGCAGATCATTTCCAGGTCGCTGACCACCGGCCCAACGGCCTGCGAGGCCAGGCTCAGATTGGGAATGGCCACCGTCTCCTTCGACCAGGCGGCGACATGCTTGATCACGAAGGCGTTGGAATCGCGGGCCCCGAATGGGGTGACGGCATTGAACAGGTTGTTGGCACGGCCGTCCCAGAAGTTCCGCGTGTTGTAGGCGGCATTGACCACGGTGGGGGTATTACGCGGCTCGACGCGGCGGGTGTTGAAGGGGCCGACATGGAACACCGGGTCGGGCTGGATGCGGCAACCGTCGTTGGTGGTCAAGTCGCGGTTGGGCGTCGATTCGTACTGGGCGTTGAAGGCGCCCGACGAGGAAACCACGTCGTTGGTCTCAAACTTGATGTCCGAGTCGCGGTTGGCCTCGTCGACCAGTTGGAACATGGGGAAATCCGACTTGCGCAGCTTGTAATTGGCGCCCGCCGTCGAGCCCGAGGCATATTTGCCGGTGCCGACATTGCCGAACTTGTCGTCGCCGTCGAGAAGGCCGGGGCTGACCTGATTCTTCACCCGGCTGTCGGCGCCGGCGTGAAAGTGGCAGGTGGCGCAGGCCACGCCGGAACCGCCGGCGTTCTGGTCCCAGAACATGGCCTTGCCCAGCACGATCAGCTTTTTCTTGGCGTCGGCGCTGTCCTTGACATAGGCAGAAAGGTCGGGAATGGGCGGCGGCACGGTCAGCGCCGGCGGCTCCGGCAGGGAGAAGACCGGCGGCGCCTGGGCCACCGCCGGGGCGATGACGGTGAGCGACGCGCTCGCTCCCGCCGCTATGGCGAAGGCGGCCAACGCCAGGCCCTTTCGCCGTTTCGATCGCGGTATCGTCATGGAACCTCCCTCTGAAAGGCATGACAAATCCCGGCCGTCGCGAGCGACGGTGAATAACCTCCGGGACTGGAGTGCTATTTATATTTCGAAGTGACCCGCCGCTGAATTATCATTCCGAGATCACCCAGCCAATTATGGCTGAACAAGTCTTAGTTTCTCACATTTGTAGCCATAGATACTTCAGCTTGTCATAGACATAACCGCCAGCCACCACTAACCTTGGTGGCGTTCCATCCAGACTCGCGCCGCCTCGAAGCCATCGGCCATGGCCGAGGCTCCCAGGGGCTCGGTGAGCTGGCGGATCTTCTCGTCAGCGCGCAGCTTGACCTCGCCGGTGCCGCGCGCGGCGGCCAGCGCCAGCCACTTGACCGCCAGCGTCCGGTCCACCGGAACACCCTCGCCGACCACATGCAGCAGGCCGAGGTTGAACTGGGCGCCGGCATGACCGGCCTCGGCCGCCTTGCGCAGCCACTCGGCGGCGGCGGCCGAATCGGCCGGAGTGCCCACCCCCCTCAGCGTCAGCATGCCAAGATTGAAACGACCATCGACGCTGCCCTGCTCGGCGGCGGTTCGGAACAGCGCGGCCGCGGCGGCGGCATCGGCCGGGCCGCCGAGACCGTTCAGCCGCATCATGCCGAGATTGATGCGTCCCTCGGCGCTGCCCTTGTCGGCGGCGGCGGAGAACCATTTCAACGCCTCCGCCTCGTCGCGCTTGCCGATACGGCCATCCAGGCTGGCCTGGCCCAGCATGACCTGGGCATCGGCGCGGCCCTGGTCGGCGGCGGCCTTCAGCAGGGCGACGGCACGCTTGGGATCGGCCGCCACGCCCTGGCCACGGAACAGCAGGGCGGCCAGCATGATCCGCGCCCCGTCATGGCCCTTGCCGGCGGCGCGTTGCAACCACTTGACGGCGGCGACGGGGTTCTTTCGCGTCGACAATTCCATCACCCCCAGCAGGAACTGGGCCTCGGCGTTGTCGGCTTCCGCCTGCTTCAACAGCTTGTCGAATGACAGCGCCGCCTCGGCGGCGGGGGCGGGGGCGGGCGCGGCCAGGACGAGAGCAAGCGAGCCGGCCAGGGCCGCCAGGGTGAGCCTACGCATGGGGACCTCCCTCAGTTGCCGTTATGGACGGAATTGGTCATCAGTCCGCCGGTGGTGTTGCTGGTGTTGGTGGTGGACTGGGCCTGCTGACTTGAGGGCGCCTGAATGCTCTGGCTCCCCGACGACCAGGTGGTGCTGGAACTGCTGGCGCTCGACTTGGTGTTGCCCAGGTTGTCCTGGCTGGTGTTCTGGGTGATCAGGGCGGTGGCCCCCTCGCCCAGCACCTGCGAGATCTCGTTCAGGTTGCCGATCGAGGTCGAGGTGTTGGAATAGAGGTTGTTGGTGACATAGGCGTTGCCGGACCCTGAACCGCCCGATTCGCCGGATGCCGACTGCTGCTTTCGCATCAGCTGGGCCTGGGCCGAGAAGCCGCGGGTGCTCTGGGGGAAGGTCCAGGGATCGCGGCCCATCTGCTGCGCCTCGGCCGACGACAACAGGCCCGGCCCGCCGAACTCATCCAGAAGGACGGTCACGGCCGTCAAAGCCATAGCGGCGCAAAAGGCTCTCTTGAAAACCATGGCGACACTCCGCAAGTCGAAGGAAGCCGGGGATGGGGCTGCCACCCCACCCCCGTGTAAGGCCCGCTTAGTTGGGCGTGGCGACCTTGTTGACGACGCTGGACATGTTGCCCATGGCGGTGGCGGTCAGCTTGCTGACCGCGCCGTCGATGGCGCCCAGGTTCTTGAAACCGTAGAGCTTCTGCCCGGTGGAGCTGGCCACCGCGGTGACATCCATGAAGTTGAACTGCGACAGGTCGCCGATCACCGTCGACGGGCTGTAGACGACGTTCTTGTAGAGACGCTCGGCGCCGATGGCCGGCGTGTTGGAGACCGAGTGCAGGTTGCCGAAGGCGGTGGCGTCTTCCTGGACCGCCAGGTTGGTGACGTAGTCGGCGGTGGCGAAGGCGTTGACATAGCCCTTCTTGATCAGGCCGTACTGAGCTTCCAGGGCGCCGAGGAACACGGCGTCATGGCCGGCATTGCCGGTGTGGATGGCGCCAGCGTCGTAGGTGAACTGGTCCCAGGTATCCATGGAGTGATTGTCGTAGACGTTCAGGGTCTTGAAGGAACCGAACGCCACCTGGGTGTCATGGAAGCGGGCGCCCACATCGGCGCTCAACGAGGCCAGGTTGGCCATGGCGGTCGCCGAACCCTCAAGACGGCCGAGGTCGTACTTGGCATCCATCAGGGCGTAGTCGTAGTGGGGAACGTTCACATTGACGGTGATGGGCGCGTAGATGCCCTGGGCGGCCAGATT
This sequence comes from uncultured Rhodospirillaceae bacterium, assembly GCA_903941105.1. GTDB lineage: Bacteria > Pseudomonadota > Alphaproteobacteria > Rhodospirillales > Magnetospirillaceae > CAJANL01. Next base: position 13,819 of record CAJANL010000226.1, on the reverse strand, counting down.
GGCTTCGATCTGGGTGATGGTCTGGTCGCCATCGTCCTTCTTGTTGTAACCCCAGCCCCAGCCTTGGTCGTAGCCGCTGGAGTCCTTGTTGCTGGCGTACTGGTCGCCATTGAACTGGTAGATCTTCTGGGAATTCTCCTGCTCGATGTTGATGTAGATGGGCATGCCATGGCCCGAGGCGCCCGACGCATAGGAAAAGGACTGGTCGGTATAAGCGTTGATGTTGCCGACGCTGAGCTGCAGGCGCTCGACCTGGGTCCAACCCGGATCGACGAAATTGGTCCACTCGCCGATATGGCCGTAGATGTTCTCCATGACGTTGCTGTTCCACGACCAATAGGTCTGGTCGAACGCCTGGGCCGGCGAACTGGCCAGCGACGCCACCAGGGCGATGGCGGACGCGCCGGACAGAAGAGCGGATTTCTTCATTTAGCCTCTCCTTTAGTGAGGAAGTCCTTGTTGAAGTCAGCCTTGACCAGCTGGCACTCGGCCGAACCGGGAAGACCCAGGAAATCCGTCATGATCTGGTAGGTACCCATCTCCACGACGGAACGGACGCCGAGCTGAAGCGGTTCGTTGCGAATGCCGCCCGCGTCGAACTCGACGAGCTGTGTGCCGAAGAAACGAAAGACGTTCGCTTCGACCTCAAAACCGTAAATCTGCTTTTGCAGGCTGGTGACGTAAGCGACCTCGAAGGTCTTCGAGTTGACCACCCGAAGGTCGAGCCCGACGTTGATCACCACCGAGCGGGCGCCGCCGCCGATGCCGCCCACCGACAGCCGGGCGCCGCCGGAGGTGATGTTGTAGTTGAGCTCGGACAGCGCCCCGACCACCACAAAGTCGCTGCCGCGGATGCCGCCCTTGCGCAGCACGCTCTCGGGGCCGGTCAGCCCCTGCTCGGCCATCTTGGCCTGGGCCAGCGGGATGCGCAGGTCGTAGCGCTCCACCAGCCGGGCCTTGCGCGTCTTGTAGAGGGCGCTCATCACCATCTCGGACACCCCCTGGGTGAGGGCCGTCGAGGTGCCGTTGCCGGTGGCCTGGAACTGGCCGGTCTTATCCGCCACCTCGCCTACCGCGAACACCGGCAGATTGTTGCCCTGGACGTTGCCCAACTGGGCGAGGCAGCGCGAATAGGGAGTGTTGTTGTCGGTCACCGGAAACGAGAAGGCCGGTTCGACCCCGGCAGACGGCGTCAACCCGGGGGCACAACCGCCCAAGGCGAACAGCACCGCCGGAACAGCGGATTTGAACAGGCGCTTCATGTTGAAAATACTCCCGCTACTGTAGCATGGAGACGAAGCTTTCCCCGCCGCTGAAATTGCTTCAGCGGAAATGTAAGGCCCGTCAGTGCGATGATTACGTCTCTGTCGCTATTGTTACTTACACGTCACCGCCTGGTTTGGCGTTCGTGACGACCAAGAACTTACAGCGATGCCGCCCAAAACTGTAACGCGCGGACGGGTGATTTACATAGCTCGACGGGGTACCCCCTCGGTGCCCACCGATCACGAATGCGCCCGCCCCGGATCCTTCGGGCAAGCGGCCCCGATTGTTGCAAATGACTCGCGGACGGGAGTAGGGTTCCAGCCGGTTTCACCAGGAAGAGAGCCGATGCGCCCGGACCTCGCGGCCAAGTACGATCTTCGCGTTCCCCGCTACACCTCGTATCCGACGGCACCGCATTTCCATGCCGGCGTCGGGTCGGACGCCTATAAGGGATGGCTGGGCGGCCTCGACCCCGCCCTGGAACTGTCGGTCTATCTGCACATCGCCTACTGCGCCGAGATGTGCTGGTTCTGCGGCTGCCACACCAAGATCACCAAGCGCTACGCGCCGGTCGCCGCCTATATGGAGAGCCTGTGGCGCGAGATGGCGCTGGTGGCCGAGGCGCTGCCGACCCGCATGACGGCCCGCCACGTCCATTTCGGCGGCGGCAGCCCCACCATCCTGTCGGCCGAGGATTTCGTCCGCACCGTCGACCTGCTGCGCGAGCATTTCATCCTCAAGCCCGATGCCGAGGTGGCGGTCGAACTCGACCCACGCACCGCCGACGAAGCCTATGTCAAGGCCATGGCCGGAGCGGGCGTCACCCGCGCCTCCATCGGCGTGCAGGACCTCGACGACAAGGTACAGCAGGCCATCAACCGCATCCAGCCCTACGAGATCACCGAACAGGTCACCGGCTGGCTGCGTCACCACGGCGTCGCCGAGGTCAATATCGACCTGATCTACGGCCTGCCGTATCAGACCCTCGACGGCCTGCTGGCCACCATCGACAAGGCGGTCACCGGCCTGCGCCCGCGCCGCGTCGCCCTGTTCGGCTATGCCCATGTGCCGTGGATGAAAAAGCATCAGACCCTGATTCCCGAGGAGTCACTGCCCGACACCGCCACCCGCTTCGCCCAGTACGAGCAGGGCTGCCGGCTGCTGACCGAGACCCTGGGCTATGTCCAGGTCGGCCTCGACCACTTCGCCGCCCCCGACGACGAGCTGGCGGTGGCGCTGAAGGACAAGCGGCTGCACCGCAACTTCCAGGGCTACACCACCGACTCCGCCCCGGCGCTGATCGGCCTCGGCGCCTCGGGCATCGGCTCGCTGCCGCAGGGCTATGTCGCCAACGAGGGCGAGATCCACGCCTATCAGCGCGCCATCGTCGAGGGCCGCCTGCCGACGGCGCGCGGCGTGGCGGTCACCGCCGACGACCTGATGCGCCGCGACATCATCGAGCGCCTGATGTGCGACCTGGAGGTCGACCTCGACCGGGTGGCCGAACGCCATGACTCGCCCGAGCGCTTCGAGGGCGAACTGGCGGCGCTGGCCCCCTTGCAGGCCGACGGGCTGGTGACCGTGGACGGCCAGCGCATCACCGTCACCGACGACGGCCGCACCCTGGTCCGCGCCGTCTGCGCCGCCTTCGACCGCTACCTGAAACAGGGCGAGCAGCGGCACTCCAAGGCGATTTGAAACCGACGGCAACCCTCGCCCCTCGCGGGCGAGGGGCCTGGACGCCACCCGGCCCCGCCTCGACGGGGTAGGTTTATCGCCACCCATGAAAGTTTCTCCTCCACCCCACCCGGGTGTTCCGGGCGGGCTTGCAGGCGTGCACAGTGGCGCCTGACAGACAGATGCTGCGAATGAGGAAGTGCGCAATGGACCAGAGCAAGCGTTACGCAAATCTCGCCCTCACCGAAGAAGCGTTGATCGCCGGTGGCGGGCACGTCTTGTGCGCCTACATGATGAAGCCCCGGTCGGGCCATGGCTATCTTGCCGCCGCCGCCCACTTCGCCGCCGAGTCCTCGACCGGAACCAATGTCGAGGTCTGCACCACCGACGACTTCACCCGCGGCGTCGATGCGTTGGTCTATTTCATCGACGAGCAGCGCGAGCTGATGAAGATCGCCTACCCGATCGAATTGTTCGACCGCAACATCATCGACGGCCGCGCCATGATCGCGTCATTCCTGACGCTGTGCATCGGCAACAACCAGGGCATGTCGGACATCGAGTATTCGAAGATGCTCGACTTCTACGTGCCGCCGAAATACCTGCAACTGTTCGACGGCCCGGCCTGCAACATCGCCGACATGTGGCGCGTCCTCGGCCGCCCGCAGGAGAACGGCGGCATGGTGGTGGGCACCATCATCAAGCCGAAGCTGGGCCTCCGCCCGCAGCCCTTCGCCGACGCCTGCTACCAGTTCTGGCTGGGCGGCGACTTCATCAAGAACGACGAGCCCCAGGGCAACCAGGTGTTCGCCCCCTTGAAGGAAACCATCAGGCTGGTGGCCGACGCCTTGAAGCGCGCCCAGGACGAGACCGGGCAGGCCAAGCTGTTCTCGGCCAACATCACCGCCGACGACCCGTTCGAGATGATCGCTCGCGGCGAGTACATCCTGGAGACCTTCGCCGAGAACGCCAGCCACGTCGCCTTCCTGGTGGACGGCTACGTCGCCGGCCCGACGGCGGTGACCACCTGCCGCCGCCAGTTCCCCAGCCAGTTCCTGCACTACCACCGGGCCGGCCACGGCGCCGTCACCTCGAAGCAGAGCAAGCGCGGCTACACCGTTCTGGCCCACATGAAGATGGCCCGCCTGCTGGGCGCCTCGGGCATCCACACCGGCACCATGGGCTACGGCAAGATGGAAGGTGACGCCAACGAGAAGATCGTCGCCTACATGCTGGAGCGCGACGTCGCCGAGGGCAGCCACTATCGCCAGGAATGGCTCGGCATGAAGGCCACCACGCCGATCATCTCGGGCGGCATGAACGCGCTTCGGCTGCCCGGCTTCTTCGACAACCTGGGCCACTCCAACGTCATCCAGACCTCGGGCGGCGGCGCCTTCGGCCACAAGGACGGCGCGGTGGCCGGCGCCATGTCGCTGCGGCAGGCGCATGAGGCGTGGACCAAGGGCATCGACCTCATCGACTATGCCAAGGACAATCCCGAATTGAAGGGGGCCTTCTCCAGCTTCGCCGCCGACGCCGACAAGTTCTATCCCGGCTGGCGGAGCAAGCTGAAGGTGGGCGAAGCCGCATAACCAGACGAGTGGGCTCGAACCCGCCGCCCCGCCAGAGAGGAGACGCCCCTTGTCCAGAAAGCACCCCGTCATCGCCGTGACCGGTTCATCCGGCGCCGGCACCAGCACGGTGAAGGAAGCCTTCGAACACATGTTCCGGCGCGAAGGCGTCAAGCCGGGCATCGTCGAGGGCGACAGTTTTCATCGCTACAATCGCGTCGACATGAAAAAGGCCATGGCCGAGGCGGAGAAGAAGGGCAACCGCACCTTCTCCCATTTCGGTCCCGAGGCCAACCTGTTCGGGGAGATCGCCGAGCTGTTCTCCCAGTATGGCGACACCGGTCACGGCAAGCGGCGCTTCTACATCCACAACGACGAAGAGGCGGTTCGCTTTGCCCATCACGGCGTCAAGTCGGGCGAGTTCACTCCCTGGGAGGACATGCCGAGCGACACCGACCTGTTGTTCTACGAGGGCCTGCATGGCTGCGTGGTGAACAAGGACGTCAATGTCGCCCAGCACGTCGACCTCAAGATCGGCGTGGTGCCGGTGATCAATCTCGAATGGATCCAGAAGATCCATCGTGACACCCGCCACCGCGGTTATTCCGAAGAAGCGGTGATGGACACCATCCTTCGCCGCATGCACGACTACGTCCACTACATCGTGCCGCAGTTCAAGCACACCGACATCAACTTCCAGCGGGTGCCGATCGTCGACACCTCGGACCCCATCATCGCCCGCGACATCCCCACCCACGACGAAAGCCTGGTGGTGATCCGCTTCCGCAAGCCCGACCGCTTCCGCATGGACTTCCCATTCCTGCTGCAGATGCTGAAGGGCTCGTGGATGAGCCGGCGCAACACCATCGTGGTTCCCGGCGGTAAGATGGGCCTCGCCATGGAACTCATCCTTACCCCGATCCTTCGTCGGATCATGGAGGACCGCAAGTCCGTCCTTGGCTGACGAGGGAGCCGCACCTGGGCCGGCCGGGGCATGCCCCGCGCCGGCCCTCTTTTTTTGTTCATCGCGGATGTGTGGAGACGCGGGCGGACAACGGCACCTTTCTGACACACTGGTAGTCACCAAACCAAACAGACTGCCAGAGTGGGCGCCGTTGCCAGTAAATCCGCGCCGATCTTCCTGCCGCAAGCTATCGTGATGGGCGCGGCGGTCCCGGTCGCCATTCGCCGAGCTTGCGGCGGCCTTCGGGGCTCAGGCGGGTGGCCGCCTCAATCAGGCTGGCCTCGACGGCGTCGTCCATGGCCGTGCGTCCCTGGCGGCCTTCGGCGAATACTGCCCGCAGCGCCTCGGCGTCGAAGGTCGGGGCCGTCATCACCTGCCGGATGCGGTCTTGCAGCGCATGGAAGGACTCCGGCCCCCTCGCCAATTGCGGCGCGTGGCTGGCGAACACTTCGCGCAGGATGTCGCCGTCCGCCGGCGTCATGGTTGCGGCGATCTCCTCGGCGATGCGGTCGGGGCGGGGCCGCGGGGGCGGCGGACCGAAGCCTGGCGAGGAGGTGAGTTGAACCGCCATCGCCACCGCCAGGAAAACGTTCAGTGACAACGACACCGGCAACAGCCATCGGGAAATCCGTCTGGGCGACATTCAGTACCCCGCCAGAACCAGGGAGGACGACATGAAGAACCCCACCGCCTGCGGCGGATTCGCCGGCAGGATGTGGTGGCCGACCACGAGACCCAGCGCCGCGGCGGTCGCCATGGGCAAGGCATAGCGGCCGACCAGCTCGGGCCACCAGGCGCGCACCGCATCCCGCCAGGAGCGGCGCTCGGGCAGGCGGAAAAGGGTGGCGGCGGCCAGCCCGTCGAGCCTGTGCCGGCCAAGCTCGACCTCGGGGGTTGCCTGCCGCACGAACTCGTCGAGACGCTGTTCATTCATAGCACATCTCCAAGACCGGTGACGCCGCGGCGGGCCAGGGCCTGCCGCAACGCCCGCTTGCCGCGGACCAACAGGGATTCCATGGCGGAAAGCGAGAGATTGAGGATGCGCGCCGCCTCGGGCGCGCTGGTTTCGCCGAAATAATGCAGTACCAGGGCGGCGCGCTGGCGCTCGGGCAGCTCGGCCAGGGCGCCGCGAAGCACCGACTGCCGCTGGGATGCCACGGCAAGCTCAAGGCCGCCCGCCGCCGGATCGGCCAGGTCACCCGCCTCGTCCAGCGCGTGGAGGGGACGGCGACGGCGCCGGTCGAGGCTGGCATTGAGCACGACGCGATAAAGCCAGGTGGAGAACAGCGCCCCACCATCGGCACGCCAGCGCGGGGCCATGGTCCACACCTTCAAGAACGCCTCCTGCACCAGTTCGTCCGCGTCGGCAGCGTTGCCCGTGGTGCGTTCCGCCAAGGCGAGCATGGCGCTCCCGTGACGGTCCATCAGTCGTCGGAGCGCCCAGCGGTCACCCGCCGCCACCCCGCGGAGCAGTTCGTCGTCACCGGAATCGCCCAGGGTGGTCACAAGGCCCCCATCCGTCAAGGCATCGGTCCTTTAACGGGCCGAGTCGGCCATTCCATGCGGCAATATCTGCCGGGTCTCCGGGATGAATTTGCCTATCGCGGCGAGGCCAGCCAAGCGAATTCGCCGCCTTTCAGCAGGCATGCGTCTTGCAACACAAGAAATGCAATGCGCCGCGCAGTCGGCGCAAGCATCCTGTTGCGCCATATCAAATATAGTACAAATAATAATTGGCGCGCAGCGCATGTATTGTCCAATCCGGATCGTGGAAGTTGGCGTGACGGCAATCCAGCCACATGACCCAATGCACTAACGGAGTGCGCCCATGATCCAGGGAGTATCGAGCTCAGGCTCGCGGGATTCTGCTCAACTGACCAGAATGCTCAGCAAACTAGACACCAACAGCGACAATTCCATCAGCCGTGACGAGTTTATTGCCGGGAAGCCGAAGGATGCCTCGACCGAAAAGGCCGGCAGCCTGTTCGACAAGCTGGACAGCCAGAAGACTGGCTCGCTCAGCCTGACCGACATGGCCTCGGCCTTCCAGCAGATGGCAAGCACCATGCAGTCGTCGCTGCTCAGCGCTCAGGAGGCCCGCGATGGGGATTGGCCACCGTCGCCGCGCGGGGACGGCAAGGGGCCGCCCGATCCGGGTGAGATGTTCGGCAAACTCGACTCGGACGGCGACGGCACCGTCACCCGTGCCGAATTCGTCGCCGGCCGTCCCGACCAGGTGAACGAGACCCAGGCAGGGGCGTTCTTCGACGACATCGCCGGGTCCTCGTCCTCTGACGGCCTGACCCAGGACCAGTTTGTCGAGGGGATGAAGAAGGCCGGCCCGCCGGACGGCGGGCAGCAGGCCGGAGGCATGGACCTGTCGTCCCTGCTCGGAACCGCCCGCAGCGAGGCATCGTCCCAGACCAACCAATTGCTGGAGCAACTGCTCAAAGCCATTGGAGCCTATGGGAAGACGGCGACTTCGGGCAGCAGCGTCTCCCAGCCGGCTTGATCTCGCACCAAGGCTCGCCCGTCCTGGGCGGGCGAGCCTGACCACGTCACCAATGATGAAACCACCGCACGGTTTTCGCGTGGCGTATCGTGTAACCCAATAGAACACGTTTCTCAGAAGGAGAATCCCATGTCCGTCCCGTCCCTTGGCAGCCAGGCCGCATCCCTTGCCAACCGCCTGCGCACCGACCTCCAGGACAGCGGCCTGAGTGCCGCCACCGCCTCCAAGGTGCAATCCGAGATCAGCACCGCGATTGACTCCGTCAAGTCCGCGGCGGGGGGCGGCCGGCCCGACCGGGCCTCGGTGCGCGAGGCCATCGAGAAGCAGCTGGCTGCCGACGTCCAGTCCGGCACGCTGACCTCCGACGAGGCCGACACGGTCCGCAAGACCCTCGAAGAGTTCGACAATCGCATGCAGCAGCAGGGCGGTCCGGCCGGCGGCAAGCCCGACCCGGCCGAGCTGTTCACCAAGCTCGACAGCGACGGCGACGGGAAGCTCAACCGCGACGAGTTCGTTGCCGGACGGCCCAAGGGCGCCAGCGAGGACCAGGCCGGCCAGATGTACGACTCCCTCGCCGGCGGCAATACCGGGGGCCTGACGGTGGACCAGTTCACCAAGGGCATGCAGTCCATGCAGCCGCCCGCCGGCGGCCCGCCTGCCGGTGGACCACCTCCGGGGGGCGGCGGCGGCGGCGGCGGCGGCGAGGCAGACAAGACGGAAGTCAGTCGCACCAGCACCACCAAGGGCGCGGTGACCACCACGGTGATCACCTACTCCGACGGCTCGAAGGAAACCAAGACCTCCTACGGTGTCGCCGTGGACGACCCGGACACCAAGTCGTCCACCGACGAACTGCTCGACCTGCTGCAGCAGACCTCGCCCTCCGAGGACACCAAGCTGGCCGGCTACTTGAAATCGCTGCTGTCGGGCGGGCTGGTGGACATCAAGACCTGAAAATTATTACGTTGGAGGTGGACGGGGCTTCGAGTGCATTTCGCGCCTATGAGCAAGGTGCACTCGAGCCGGCCGCGGGCGATAGCACGCGATACGCCAAGATCGGCGCCGTAGCCGAGGTCGTCGGCTGTCCCTCTCCCGCCCGGCAGGGATTTCCCCTACACTGCCGCCATGCTCGACCGACGCTCCCATCTCGACGCCCTGGCCGCCGGCACCATGGTGGCGCTGTGCGCCATCTGGGGCTTCAACCAGACGGCCATCAAGGTGGCCAATGCCGGCGGCATTCCGCCGGTGATGGGGGCCGGCCTGCGCTCGGCCGGAGCCGCCCTGCTGCTGTGGGCCTGGGCGGCGGTGCGCGGCCAGCCCCTGTTCGGACGCGACGGCACCCTGGCCGCCGGCATCCTGGCCGGTATCGGCTTCGCCGCCGAGTTCCTGCTGATCTACTGGGGCCTCAGCTTCACCTCCGCCTCGCGGGGCGCGGTGTTCCTCTACATGATGCCCTTCGTGGTGGCCCTGGGCATGCACTGGCTGGTGCCCAGCGAACGCCTCGACCGCGCCAAGGCGGCCGGGCTGGTCTGCGCCTTCTCCGGCATCGTCGCCGCCTTCGCCGAGGGTCTCGTCCTTCCCGACGGCAGGCAATGGCTGGGCGACGCCATGCTGCTGGGGGCGGCGGTGATGTGGGGCGGCACCACCCTGCTCTGCCGGGTCACCAGCCTGGCCAGGGTCAGCGCCGCCAAGACCCTGTTCTACCAGTTGGCGGTATCGGCGCTGCTGCTGCCGGTGCTGTCGGTCGCCCTGGGCGAGCCCGCCCTCGAACCGTCGCGGCTGGCCTGGGCGTCGCTGGCCTTCCAGACGCTGGTGGTGGCCTTCGCCTCCTATCTCGGATGGTTCTGGCTGATCACCCGCTATCCGGCGACCAAGCTGTCGGCCTTCTCGTTCCTGACGCCGCTGTTCGGCATGGGGTTCGGCGCCCTGCTGCTGGGCGAGCGGATCACGCCCTCGCTGATGCTGGCCGCCGCGCTGGTCGCGGCGGGGATATGGCTGGTCAACCGGCGCCCCTCCCACACATCATGAAGCCTTGCTGAGCAGCATCACCCGCATGGGCTGGTCGAAGCCGAAGCCGCCGCCCTCGGGCAGCGCCTCGGCCAATTCATGGAACCGCGCCCGCATCTCGCCGTCGAGCGTGGCGAACTTGGCCTCTCGTTCCGAATTGGCCGAAATGATGCGCTCGCGGAAGGCCTCATAGTCCCGCATCACGATGGGGTGGACGTAGGTGAACTCGCGCTCAAGCGTGAGGCCCCTCGCCCCCCGCAGGGCGGCCAGCGCCCGGGCGCGCATCTCGGTCTCGTCATCCACCGGCCGCACCGCCTCGAAGAAGCGGCCTTCGGGCAGCGGTTCCGAGACATAGGCCAGGCCGCCCGGCACCAGAACGCGGGCCGCCTCGTCCAGCGCCATCACCATGAATTCGGGCGGGACGTGGTGCAGGCTGTTGAAGAACACCACCAGCTCGGCCGAGGCGTCAGGAGCCGGCAGGGCCTGCCCGACGCCCTCGATGATCTCGACGCCGGGAACCGGCTCGGCAGCGCGCGCCTTGGCCAGCTGGCGCGGACTGCATTCCACCCCCAGCACGGTGGCCCCCTGCTTGGCGAGGTGGTGCGCCAGGCCGCCGTCGCCGCAGCCCACATCCACCACCCGCTTGCCTTCCAGGGCGATGGTCTCGATGATGACGTCGGTGTTGCGCCGCCGCTCCATGGCCGATCTCCTCTTCTCAGCTGTTCGTGCTTAATGATGTTGCCAGTCCCTGTCGAGCCCTTCCACCTCGCTCGTATCAATACATTCGACGTCGCAGTGGTGCTGGGAGCCATGCTGCGCGCCGACGGCAGCCCCAGCCCCGCCATGCTGCGCCGAGTGGACCTCGCCGTGGCGCTGTTCGAGGGCGGCCGGGCGGCCCATCTGCTGATGACCGGCGGCCCCGTCGGCCATCCCACCCCCGAGGCCCGCGCCATGCTCGATTTGGCGGTGGCGGCGGGGGTTCCGGCCGAGCGAATGGCTGTCGAGGAAGCATCGCGGAACACCATCCAGAACGCCCGGCTGTCGCGGCCCATTCTGGCCGAGCGCGGCTGGAGCCGGGTGGTGGTGGTGACCGATTCCTTCCACCTGCCGAGGGCGCTTTACGTCTTCCGCCGGCTGGGCATCGCCGCCGCAGGCTCGGGCGCCCGCCCCGACCATGCGACCGCCTCCCGGTGTGCCGCCTGGGCGCGCGAGGTGGTGGCGCTGCCCTGGACGGTGCTTCGGGTGGAGGCGATGGTGTTGAGGCACCGGCTCAGGTCCTGCCCTTTATGATTTCGCCCTAGCCGGGCGGGCGCCTCCGCGCCCTTGGCCACTCGCTCAATGCTCGCAAGAATAGCGCGTTTCATAGTTGAGGCTCGACGCTCTAGAGAAATTTCTTGCCATGGGCCGTGCGCACGCTAGACTACGACCCAGGCGGTCGGAGTTCATCATGTCATTTATCAGCACCGGCGTGGAGTATGGGCTGCACTGCCTGCTCTTCTTGACCGCCCCCGCCAGTGACGCGCCGGCCCCAAGCGTCCGCGATCTCGCTGACATTCAGGGGGTTCCGGTCGAATATCTGGCCAAGCTCTTTACCAAGCTATCCAAGGCTGGCTTGGTCGTGGCCACCGAGGGCGCGCGTGGGGGCTTTGTTCTTGCAAGGCCGGCCGATGACATCAGTTTCCTGGATGTCGTCGTAGCGATCGACGGAGACAAGCCACTCTTCGAGTGCCGCGAGATCCGCACGCGCTGCGCCGTTTTCAATTCCGAGGCACCTGCCTGGGCCAGCACAGGCGTTTGTTCGATCCACGCGGTCATGCTGGCCGCCGAACGGCGCATGCGGGACGAACTGGCCGGTCATTCATTGGGCGAGCTTGCCGGGCAGGTTGCCGCCAAGGCGCCCGCCAACTTCAGTCATCAAGTCGCGACCTGGATGGAAAAGCGGATTTCAGGTCGCCGAGGCAATCGCGATTAATGCGTAAACAAACATATTGAGGACACAAATGGACCAACGTCTTGACCTTACCAAAATCGCCCCCGATGGATACAAGGCCATGCTGGGAGTGCACTCGTATGTCCAAAACAGCGGCCTGGGGCTTGGGCTGCTGGAACTGATAAAGATGCGCGTGTCTCAGATCAACGGCTGCGCCTTCTGTATCGCCATGCACGTTCCATTGGCTCGTAAGCATGGGGTCAGCGAAGACCAATTGCACCTCCTTGCAGTGTGGCGCGAGGCGCCGGTCTACAGCCCAAAGGAACGTGCGGCGCTGGCCTGGGCGGAAGCCCTGACGCGCCTTGCCGATGGGGATGTTTCGGATGAGGTCTATGCTGAGACGTGTCAACATTTCCCCGAGAAGGAAGTGGCCGACCTCTCCTTTGCTGTTGCTGAAATTAACGCCTGGAACCGCCTGATGATGTGCACTCGCACACCGCCCCAGCTGGGGAGCGCCGCAGCCTAACCGCCCTTACGCATTGGACTGACGCTCGGCTCTGTCGTCAGTCCAATCACTCGCCGTCAGATTGCTGAGACGCCAGGAACAGGAACTACGTTCGGCCCAAGGACATCCTCGGCTACGTGTTCGGGGTGGATACTGACCAAAAGGGCAGCCGGTCAGCCCATTAACGCAGCGAATGGAAGACGATCCGCGACTGGTGTTGAGAACGGGCGCACGCCAATAACAACAGCTGCGCCACGCGCCGCTGGGAAACACTCTACCACTATTGCACGTGCTTTTGCATTCTGGAAGCGGGTCTGCGAGGTTGATATACCTGCTGACCCGCACGACATCCTACGCCTAACCCGGTCCCTGTATTGGGGGCGAAAGGAGGATCTGATGGCGACGACGCTTACAACTAAAGCCCAGCGCGCCGAAGAACGGAAGAAGGCAAGCCAAAACGCTGCCGCGTCGAAACATGCTGAAGCGGGTGAAGATGCGATCGCCTTGCTGACGGCGGACCATGCGGAAGTCGCTCAATGGTTCGATGAGTATGAGGACGCCACCAGCGACAAGGACAAGGCAACACTTTCCGCAAAAATTTGCCTCGCGCTAACCGTCCATACCCAGATCGAGGAAGAGTTGTTCTATCCATCATCCCGAGAAGCGACGAAGGATGAGGATATGATTGATGAGGCTATTGTTGAACACGCCACCGCCAAGGATCTGATTGCGCAGATAAGTTCCATGACTGTAGGTGATGAACTTTACGATGCCAAGTTAAAAGTTCTTGGCGAATACATTAGGCACCACGTCAAGGAAGAAGAAGGGGAGATGTTTCCCGAAGTTCAGTCCACCAACTTGGATCTCCGGGAGCTTGGTGCCAAGCTTGCAGCTCGCAAGGCTGAGCTGATGAATGAGTTGTCTCCGAAGCAGAAACATTAAGCGCCTGTTCTGTGGCTTGGGTCCCGATAATGAATCGGGACCCAAGCCGGAATGACGCGAATGAAGCCTTTGAAAGATTTTCAACAAAGCCCGCACCATCGATCATCAACCTTGCTCCAGTCCCGCAACTTAAAAGGGTGCTGAATAGCTCAACGTTCCTTTCGTCATTCCCGCGAAGGCGGGAATCCATGCGTCCGGCAACACAGCATATGGGGGCAAATGCCAGTCATTGCCCCAACATGGACCCCCGCCTTCGCGGGGGTGACGAGATGAAGGGCGGCGGGAAGAGTTTTTCCGCACCCTGCTAATCTTACTGTGTCATAAGTAGGCGACATGCGATGTTGGGCGCTGACAGCAGGGGCAGCGAGGTAATCGTCGGGCCAACGCTCGGATCAAGCCGCTGCGGAGCGTTGTGATCGAGGTGCCGACGTGACGCTCAGGCCGG
>CAJANL010000225.1 GCA_903941105.1 uncultured Rhodospirillaceae bacterium | reverse complement strand
TCTTTGGACTTGGTGCCGATGTCGTCTAACATCATCACAAGGACGTATTCGCAGTTTGCGGCAGACGCAGACACCTTGCCATCAGCAAAGCGATCAAGGATAAACGAGCCTGTATTGCCGTAGATCGCCCAATCCTTCTTAACCTTGGCGGTAGGCAGAAACGCAGGCCAAGTGCATTTGATCGTGCCATCAGCGTGTGTTTGATACATACCATTGGTATCTAATTGTGGTTTTTGACGCACTACAAGGGCTGTTTCACCTTCAGGTGCTAAGTTCGTGATATATTCTACAAAGTTCATATGGACTACCTTTCGTGAGGTTAACCCCCTAGCCTAAAGAACTAGGGGGTTTTTTATTATTATTCAGTACATTCGCAAGGTGATTCAAACCCTACGTTTGGAAGTGGTTCATTCTGTAAATGCAACTCAACTAAATTTTTCCAGCTATATTTTCTGCCTAAACCTTTAATTGTTGTTAGTTCTGCTTGTTCTTCAACTGCAACGGCTCTGTTAAATAAATCTGGGTGCTTATTGTAAAGCTCAATTACTTCTGTTTTTTTTGATGATGGGCAAAAGAAACACGCAGATTTACCGATATTGGTAAACCCATATTTAGCCATAACCGCTAAACATTCGTCCCTATCCCAACCCCACTCAATCAATGGGTATTCGTAGGTGTACTTAGGGTCGTCACGCTTTGCTGCGTTATCTGCTCGATGACTCTCGTTTGCGTCATATCCAACGTATTTAACGCACTTTTCTCCCGCTTTCCATACTTCTTTAGCAGGCGCCCAATGGTTTAAATACTTGTCTTGCGGGGCAATCTTATGCTTTTGCGAACAAGACTTAAAACCATACGCAATCGAAGGCAGATTATGCCGACGATGACACTCTTGTTCTAAACTTTCTAAACTACCATCCCGCCGTACACGCTTCACAATCGTAATTGCGGGTAATCCCTTAGATATACACCATTGGCTAAACTTTTCAATATGAGCATAGGTTTCTGGTCGTTCGCCACCCGTATCAGCAAACAAAATTAAATCAATTGGACGTTTTTGCTCGTATAAACCAATAATCATCGCTGTAGAATCAACGCCGCCTCCGAAGGCTACAATATGTTTCATTTACCGTACCTTTGCATCGTGTTAATTTCTACATCTAAGGGTATTCCCGTAGCCCAGTCAGGCGCAGTACACATGACACGCTCCATCTCTATTGCTACTTCTTCAGGTCTAGCTGTTTCGATCACAATTTCATCGTGGATATGCAGAATAACATTGTCGAGTTGGCGCAAGGAATGGCGCAATAGATCATTGGCAACTGCTTGGGTAATGTTCTCACACGCTAATCCTTTCCATAATCTTGCTCTAGGCCATTCCTTTGCGTCTGCTGCGGGTTTCCATGCTGACTTAGCGTAGGTAATACCATCCGCTTCTAGCCTAGCAAACGGGTAACAAAGAACGCGCCCCGAAGGTAGAGCATACCAAAGATGCAAGCCATCGTACATATAACAAACCCTACCTGCGCTAAATTCATGGTGCGGATTT
>CAJANL010000224.1 GCA_903941105.1 uncultured Rhodospirillaceae bacterium | reverse complement strand
GGATGGGCCTTCAGGGCAGCGGTGGGGCGGACGGTCAACCGGGCCGCCATGGTCACTTCGCCTCCTGGCCAGCGGTAAATGCGGCTTCCAGGGCCTTCTTGATCTGCCAAACCGACAACTCGTGGAAGTCGAGGCGGTCGCTGTTGCGGGTGTCCAGGGTTTCCAGGTTCAGAATCTGGGTGGCGATCTCGGTCAGGGCTTGGTCTCGGGTTTTCATGCTCTTGGCCTTCCGTTGTGGTGGGGCCAGATGCCGTAATGGGCCTTGAGCCAGGCGGTAGCCAGGCAGGGTGGCTGTCCCCCAGAGTGATGATGGAATCAACGGGGTCCGGTTGCCCGGCCCCACTCATCACAGGGGACAGCCATGGACTACTATGCTGGGATCGACGTTTCGTTGGAACAGAGCAGCGTGTGTGTGGTGGACGAAAAGGGAAAGATCGTGCGGGAAGCGAAGGTGGAGAGCGAGCCGAAGGCCCTGACGGCATTCCTGCGCGGTCTCGGCCTGACTCTGACGCGGATCGGCCTGGAAGCGGGTCCGCTATCGCAGTGGCTGCACGCCGACTTGGAGGCGGGCGGATTGCCGATGGTGCTGCTGGAGACTCGGCACGTCAAGGCGGCGCTGTCGGCGATGACGGTCAAGACCGACCGCAAGGACGCGCGCGGCATTGCCCAATTACTGCGGATGGGGTGGTACCGGCCAGTGCATTGCAAGTCGCCGCTGTCCCAGGACGTCCGCGCCCTGCTGACCGCACGGAAATTGTTGCTCGTCAAGGTGATCGATGTGGAACTGAGCATCCGGGGAATACTGCGGGGATTCGGATTGAAGGTGGGGCCGATCAGCGTCGGCCGCTTCGTCGCGCGGATCCGCGAGCTTGCGGCTGGCCAGCCGATGCTGGAGCAAGTGACCGAGGCGATGCTGCGGGCGCGCGAAACCTTGCGGGCTGAGGTCAACGCCTTGCATCGCAAGGTGCTGGAAATCGTGCGGATCGACGAGGTCTGTCGCCGACTGATGACTGTACCAGGCGTCGGCGCCTTGACGGCGCTGACCTTCAAATCGGCGGTCGATGATCCCACGCGCTTCAGTTCGTCGAAGGCGGTGGGGCCACATTTCGGTCTGACGCCGAAGAAATACCAGTCTGGTGAAACTGACGTCACCGGCGCCATAAGCAAGGTCGGCGACGAGATGGCGCGCACCGCCCTGTACGAGGCTGCGCAGGTGATGCTCATCAGGGTGGGAAGCTTTTCCACCCTCAAGCGGTGGGCAATGGAGGTGGCCAAGCGCCGCGGCATGAAGCGCGCTACGGTGGCGCTGGCCCGCAAGTTGGCGACTGTGCTGCATCGCATGTGGGTGGACGGGACAGACTTCCGCTTCGGCAAGGAAGCTGCCGCCGCGTAACGACAGAAAGAAAATTTCGGGCCGGATCGCGAGATCCTGCCTCCCGAGGTCCCGTCGCCGGGACGCGGGATCCGATGAAGCCGGAGCGTTACTTGTGCTACCAAGCACGCGATCCAGATCGGCTCTCGGATTCCATCTGACAGCATGATGTGGCGGTCCCATGCCGACCACGGACGGAAGCATGATACCGGCGGCGAGATGATCATTCGGGGGGACTTGACTCCCAACGGCCCATTACGGAAGTACCGCTCTATATCGCCGACAGATCAAGCCGATTAAGCGTGCAATTTCAATAAGGTGATCGATTGCGTCAATCTCGCCGCATGTCCATGGTCGAGGCCGCTGCCAACGTGGTGATCGGTTACGGCATCGCGGTCGCCACCCAGGTGGTGGTGTTCCCGATCTTCGGCATTCACATTACCCTGGCCGATGATCTGGCGATCGGCTTGGTGTTCGCCGTGGTGTCCTTGGCTCGGGGTTTCATGCTGAGGCGGGTCTTTGAACGGCTCCGGTGACAAATTGACGACATGCCCTTAATCTTCTTCCGGGATTCTTGTCCGGGAAGGAAAAACAGCATGAGCAAAACGGCAATTTCCAAAGCCATCCGCACCGCCACCAGCTGCACCGCCGCCCAGGCCGACGAAGCTGTCGATGCCTTGGTGGCCACCATTCTGGATGGCGTGAAGTCCGAAGGCCGCTTCCGGATGATTGGATTTGGGACCTTCTCGAAGTCCGAGCGCCCGGCCCGGCAGGGCCGCAATCCCCAGACCGGCAAGACCATTGAGATCGCGGCGTCCTCGACCATCAAGTTCAAAGCGTCGTCGTCGCTGAAGAAGTAGGCTGAAGAATGGCGGTTGATCCCGAGCAGGTGGCGCGCAGCGCGGACGATCTGATCGATCACTACGGTCAAACCGCTCTCGAAGTAGCCCGCCAGCAGGCTGAACGTGCGTCGAGGACAGGTGATCATCCTGCCCTCGATCTCGCCCTGATGGTTTTGACGGAAATCGAGCGCCGTCAGACTGGAGAATCCAATTTGTAAACCCGGCCCCGGCCTTCGATCTTCTCGCTGGTGACGTCCAGGCCGAGCTTCTTCTTTAAGGCCCCGGCGATGGCTCCCCTCGCAGTGTGGGCCAACCACCCGAACTCGGCGGTGATTTCGGCGATGCTGCTGCCCTCGGGCCGCTTCAGCATGGCGATCAGCGCCTCTTGCTTGGTGCCTTCGCGGGGCTTACGGGCCGGTTTCGAGACGTGGGCGTCCGTGGGCGGGGATTCTGCCTCGTTGGCGCTCTCAGCCGCCGGTTCTTCTTCCGGCGCCGTGTCGGCGGCAATGCCCAACGCCATGTAGGCGGCGGCCGTGGCAACCAGCGTCAGCGGGGTTCCATCCTCGTCCTCCCGCCAGACCGGAACGCCAGCTTCGGCTGGGATCGCCTCGATCAGGCCCTTCTTGATCATGCTGGTCAGCACCATGTCGACCGCAG
>CAJANL010000223.1 GCA_903941105.1 uncultured Rhodospirillaceae bacterium | reverse complement strand
CTTCGAACCATCTTCGATGGGTTCCCCGTCACCATTTTCCCTAAAGAGGCCCAGACCGAGCAAGATCTGATCTTCCCTATTCTAGATGCTCTCGGTTGGCGTCATCGGTTGACGCAGATCCGCGCCAACCTCAAAGGTCGCTCCGATGTTCCCGATATGCTGCTGTTCGCTGGCGCCGACGCCAAGGCGAAAGCCAATGCCGAACCCGAGCCAGCCCGAAAGTTCCGTCACGGACTGGCCATCTGCGAAAACAAGGCATGGGCGGTGCCGCTCGATCGCACGGGCAAGGATAAGCTGGCGGAAGGCGTGCCATCGACGCAGATCTTGCGTTACCTGACCGTGGCCGAAGTGCAGTCGGACCGCCGCATTCAGTGGGGCATCCTGACCAACGGACGCCATTGGCGGCTCTACTACCAGCAGGCTCGCTCCCGCTCTGAAGAGTTCCTTGACCTCGACCTCGCCGCCATCCTCGGCCTGCCGGGCTTCGTCGATCTGTTCGGTCAAGAAGAGAGCGAGCGCTCCCATTGGCTTAAGGTCTTCGTGCTGATGTTCCGGCGCGAGGCGTTTCTGCCCGGTGCCGACTTCCGCACGTTCCATCATGTCGCTCTGGACGAGGGGCGGCACTGGGAAGAGCGGGTGGCGAAAGATCTTTCGACCCTGGTGTTTAAGAAGGTCTTCCCCACCCTGGTCACCGGCATCGTCGCCAACGATCCCCAGGCCCCCAAGACCTTGACCCCAGTATACTTGGACGAAGTCAAGCAGGGCGCGCTGATCCTGCTCTATCGCCTGCTGTTTATCCTCTACGCTGAGGACCGCAACCTGCTTCCGGTGCGTGACAGTCGTTACGACGGCTATGCCATGCGTTTCAAGGTGCGAGAAGACATCGCCCGCCGGGTGGAAAACGACGAAGTCTTCGCCGAGACGCTGGGTGACTACTACAGTTGCGTCCGGCGCCTATTCAAGGCCATTGCCAAGGGCGAGCGCTCTCTCGGCGTCCCACCCTACAACGGTGGCCTGTTTGATGGGACGCGCACGCCCATTCTGGAACGCATCGAACTGCCCGATGCGGTGTTCGCCCCGGTAGTAGATGCCCTTTCACGCCATGGTGAGGGGCGTGCCAAACGCTGGATCAACTACCGCGACCTTTCGGTGCAGCAACTCGGCTCAATTTACGAGGGGCTGCTCGAATTCGAGCCCAAGATCGAGGCTGGGCAAGTGGTCATCCGCCCCAACGTCCTCGCTCGCAAGGGCAGCGGTAGCTATTACACCCCGGAGCCGTTGGTCGCGCTGATCATCGAGCGCACGGTGGGGCCTTTGATCGACGAGCGTCGCGAGCGGTTCACTGCCAAGGCTATTGAACTGGCCGGGGATAGCCGGACTAAAGGCGAGCGTCTGGCGATTCTGGCACCGCTGGACCCGGCCAGCGCCATCCTGGACCTGCGGATTTGCGACCCGGCGATGGGGAGCGGCCACTTCTTGGTCTCGCTGGTCGATTACCTCGCCGACCGCATCCTCGAAGCAATCGCAGAGGCAAAGGCGGCGGTTACCTGGAGCAACTATCACTCGCCACTGGTTGCCCGCATTGCCGCCCTGCGTGATCATATCGCAGCCCAGGCCGTCGCCAACACATGGGCCGTCGAAGAGGCCCAACTCGATGATAGGCTGATTGTTCGCCGTCTCATCTTGAAGCGGGTTGTCCATGGCGTTGATCTCAATCCCATGGCGGTGGAACTTGCGAAGGTGGCGCTGTGGCTGCACACCTTCACAGTGGGCGCACCACTATCGTTCCTCGATCATCACCTGCGCTGTGGCAACTCGCTGTTCGGCGAGCAGGTGCGACCGGTGATGGACGAGCTATCCAAGCGCTTCAACCTGCTGATCAACCGCTACGTCGCCAAGGCTCGCAAGGCCGCCGAGGGTATGCGCAGAATCGAGGAACTGTCGGATGTTGACATCGGCGAGGTGCAGACCTCGGCGGCGGCCTTCACCCAGGTGGTTGATGATACCCGTCCACTGGATGCCCTGCTTGATCTACGGCAGGCGTTGCGCTGGCTGGGCGTGGACAATTTGGCCAAGAAGCGTCTCCACCCCGCAATCGTGTCGTTGTTCGATGGGACCCTGGGTGATCTGCTGGCACTAGCGGTTGGCAGGCTACGACTGGCCGACGATGGAGCACAGCCGGATCTTACGGCGGCTCAAGCCACCCGCACGACCCAGATTTCTCAAGCGGAAGTTATGACGACGGCGGCTCGCCTCGTCGGGCGCGCTCGCGAAGTCGCGCAAGAGCAGCACTTTCTCCACTGGCAGGTCGCTTTCCCCGACATCTGGGACAAGTGGGATAGCACCAAACCCTCGGGCGGCTTCGATGCCGTCATCGGTAACCCGCCCTGGGACCGCATGAAGTTGCAGGAGGTCGAGTGGTTCGAGGCTCGCCGTCCAGAGATCGCCCTCGCCCAAACGGCAGCCGAGCGCAAGCGAATGATCGCCGCCCTCTATAACGATGGAGATCCACTGACCAAGGACTACGAGCATGCCCAGCGCACGGCAGAAGCGGCGGCACGGGTAGCACGAGCCCAGGGGACTTACCCGCTGTTGTCGCGCGGCGACACCAACCTCAATTCCCTGTTCATCGAGCGTGCCCACGCCCTGATACATCCCCAGGGCATGGTGGGGATGCTGGTGCCGTCCGGCATCGCGTCGGACCTCAGTTCGGCTGAGTTCTTCCGCACGGTCGCCAGCACCGGGCGTCTCGCCGTGCTTTATGACTTCTTCAATCGGCGCAACAACGGCGAACTTCACTTCCCTGATGTCTACTACCGTTTCAAATTTTGCGCTTATGTCGCGGGTGGGGAACGGCGGCAGTTTGCCAGCAGCACTTGCGGCTTCAATCTGCGCGATGTCGAGGACACGCTCGATCCAGAACGTAGCTTCCCCTTGGGTGCCGAGGATTTCGCCCGCGTCAACCCCAACACTGGCACCGCCCCGGTCTTTTCGTCGGCGCGCGACGCCCGGCTGAACTCCGAGATCTATCATCGTCACCCAGTGCTGGTGGACCGCTCGGGGGCCGGACCGGTCAGCACCTGGCCGTTACGGTATGTTCGTATGCTGGATATGGCCAATGACTCAGCGCGCTTTCTGAGCCGAGACCAGCTCATCGCTGACGGTGCTTATTCGACCTCACGCAACACGCTCAAGAAAGGTCCAGTGAACTTCCTTCCACTCTACGAGGGCAAGATGGTCCAGGCATTCGACCATCGCGCAGCCGACATCGTCATCGTCAGCGAGAACGTCTTCCGCCCTGGCCAAACCGACATCACCGGCATCAACCAGCACCAAGACCCGAGCTTCGTTCCTAACCCTCGCCATTTCGTGCGAGAAGCGGATTGCACTTGGCCGCCTGGACTGAACTGGTCTCTGGCCATCAAGGACGTTACGTCGGTCACCAACGGGCGAACGATGATCGCTACAATGATCCCAAAGTGTGGGGCCGGACACACCTTGCCGGTGATCTATCCGCTGCTCGGTGACGATCCGGAGGGCCAGATTGCCGACTACAAGCGGTTCGCCCCGCTGATCTGCGCCAACTTCAACTCATTCGTCTACGACTACCTCATGCGTCAGAAAGTTCAAGGCAACCACCTGACATGGTTCGCGGTCGAACAGGTGCCGCTAATCACTCAGGGTGAATACTGCCTTCTGGTCGGCAACCGTACTGCCATCGACATTATCCGAGACGAAGTCCTCAAGCTCACCTATACCGCACAAGACATTGCCGCCTTCGCCCGTGACCAGGGCTACGACGGGCCTCCCTTCGCCTGGGACGAGGTGGAGCGTCAGCACAGCCGTGCACGTCTCGACGCGCTGTTCTTCCTGCTTTACGGGCTCGACCGCGATGCAGCGGGCTATATTCTCGACACCTTCCCCATAGTCCGCGAGCAAGACATCGCCGCGCATGGGCGCTACCGCACGAAGGATCTTATCCTCGGCTACATGGCCGCATTCGCCGCTGGCGACCCTGACACCCGAATTTCAGCGTAAGGATGGCCCGATGACTGATCCGCTCAAAGGTAGAACCATCCGTCTCTTTCTCACCGATGGCCATCCCTCCGGGGTGCGCACGGCTGAGATCATGTCCTCATGGACCGGCAAGATGGTCGTCGGTGGGCGGGCCGACCTTCCTGAACTGGTCAAGCGCGAGGAGGCTGCCAAGACTGGCATCTATTTCCTGATTGGTCCCGACCCCGAGGTTCCCCAGCGCACCAGGGTCTATGTGGGCGAGGGTGACAGCGTCAAGGAGAGGCTGAAGAAGCACAACGCCGACACCAGCAAGGACTTCTTCAACAGTGTTTGCTTCGTCATCAGCAAGGATGAGAACCTGACTAAGGCCCACGCCCGCTACCTGGAAAGCCGCTTCATCGACATCATCAAGCTGTCTGGCCGCGCTTCCCTGGCCAATGACACAGAGCCGTCCTTCGACAAGATCCCGGAGTCCGACAGGGCCGACATGGAGTTCTTCATCGCCCAGGTGCGCCTACTCTTGCCCGTCTTGGGGTTCGATTTCGCCAAGGAGCACGCGACCATCGCCAGCAGCGGCGGCCCAGAGGGCAAGGGAACTCCGCTTCCTGGACCGGTCTTTCGCATCAACAGCGTCGGTGTCGATGCCTACATGTCGGTGGTCGATAACGAATATGTCGTCCACCAGGGCTCGACCGCGCGAGCCGACGCAAAGTCAGCGCAGAATAGTTACCGACCGCTTCGAGATCAGTTGCTCAAGGATGGACAACTTACCGCCAAGCCCGATGATCCCAGCCTGTTGATCTTTACCCAGGCGGTGCCATTCGCCTCTCTGAGCGCTGCCGCTGCTGTCATACTAGACCGCAATGCTGCTGGCCCACGTGAGTGGAAAATCGATGGAACCAAGACGACCTACGCCGAGTGGCAGCAGGCT
>CAJANL010000222.1 GCA_903941105.1 uncultured Rhodospirillaceae bacterium | reverse complement strand
GGGCCAGAACTGGTCGATGACCAGCTATTGCCCGGTGCCCGGCCCGGTGCCGACCTCGCCGGCCAACCGCGACTACAAGGCCGGCTTCACCGCCGCCATGATGCTGAAGGACCTCAAGCTGGCCATGGAAGCCGCCGCCAGGTCGGGCGCCGCCGTGCCCCTGGGGGCCGAGGCCGGGCAGCTCTATTCCATGTTCGTCGGCGCCGGCAATGGGGCGCTCGATTTCTCGGGGATCATCCGGATGGTGCGGGGCGGCTAAGGCCGCAGCGCCTTCAAGGCCATGTCGGTGTAGATGCGCACCACCTCGTCCTTGCCCAGCCGGCCTTGCGGGTCGAACCAGGTGCAGACGCCGGTGAGCATGGCGAGCAGGGCATAGGCCGAGACCTGCGGGTCGGCGACGATGAATTGGCCGGCGGCGGCGCCCTTCTCCAGAATGGAGATCAGGGTGTGCTCATAGACCCGGCGATAGGCGACGATGCGCTCGTAGTTCTCGGGGCTGAGGCTGCGGTGCTCATAGTAGAACAGAAACACGCCCTTCTTGCGTTCAATGTGGTGGGTGACGTGGAACCGGACGAAGGCACGAACCAGATCGAGGGGATCCTCAAGCCCGGCCAGGGCGGCGGTCAGCTCGGCCAGCAGTTCCTCCATGTGCGCCGACATGATGGCGAACAGGATGTCCTGCTTGTTGTCGATGTGATTGTAGAGCGAGCCCTGCTGGATGCCGACACGCGCCGCCAGCCGGCGCAGGCTCATGGCCTCGTAGCCGTGGGTGTAGATCAGTTCCATGCCGGCATCGAGGATCGCCTGCATGGTCTTCGGCCCGCTGGACCCTACAGTCCGCGCCATTCCGTGTGCTCCTTGCCCAGGAAGGCCTCTTTCTATGGCGTCTTGGATGGTAAGCCAACAACGAGGTTGAATCACGATTAAAAGAACGTATGATTGTTTTTATAAACACGCAGGCAAAGACCGGCGGTTTGGGAGGAACGAATGGGATTGCGGCGACGGGGCGGGCCATGAGCGACGCCCCCACACTCGAAGTGCGCCCCATACTTGAAGTGCGCAACGTCTCCATCGGCTTCGGTGGCGTCCGGGCGTTGACCGAGGTCAGCTTCAAGGTCGAGCCCGGCGAGCTGTTCTCCATCATCGGCCCCAACGGTGCCGGCAAGACCTCGATGCTGAACTGCATCTCGGGCCGCTACCGCCCCAACCAGGGCCGCGTGCTGTTCGAGGGCCGCGACGTGACGGGCATGTCGGTCAACGCGCGGGCCAATCTCGGCATCGGCCGCACCTTCCAGAACCTGGCGCTGTTCGGCCACATGACGGTGCTCGACAACATCATGGTCGGCCGCCACCACCGCCTGAAGAACAACGTGCTGTCGGGCGCGCTGTACTGGATCGGCGGCGCCCAGACGGAAGAGCTGGAGCACCGCCGCTTCGTCGAGGACATCATCGACTTCCTCGAAATCCCCCACATCCGCAAGTCGGTGGCCGGCACCCTGCCCTACGGCCTCAGGAAGCGCGTCGAGCTGGCGCGCGCCATGGCGGTGCAACCCAAGATCATCCTGCTCGACGAGCCCATGGCCGGCATGAACCTCGAAGAGAAGGAGGACATGGCCCGCTTCATCGTCGACCTCAACGAGGAATGGGGCATGACGGTGATCATGATCGAGCACGACATGGGGGTGGTGATGGACATCTCACACCGGGTGATGGTGCTGGAGTTCGGCCGCAACATCGCCGAGGGCCTGCCCGACGAGATCATGGCGAACGAACGGGTCAAGGTCGCCTATCTCGGCATCGACGACGACGCCGAGACCGTTGCCGGGGAGGCGGCGCAATGAGCGAGGCGAAGCCGAGCGCGGCCGCGTTGAGCGGCCCGAAGCGTAGCGAAGGCAGCCAAGCCCGCGGATGCGGGCGCCCGGCGCTTGAGGGGCAATTCCAATGACCAACTACGCCGACGTCGACACCTTCGACACCTTTCCCAAATGCCTGGCCGAGAACGCGCGGCGGTTCCCCGGCGACATCGCCATGCGCGAAAAGGAATTCGGCATCTGGAACCACTTCACCTGGGCCGACTGCCTGACCGAGGTCAGGCGGCTGGCCCTGGGGCTGGCGGCCATCGGGGTCAAGCGCGGCGACGTGGTCGCCATCCTGGGCAAGAACCGGCCCGAGTGGCTGTGGAGCGAATACGCCGCCCATGCCATCGGCGCCATGTCCATGGGCGTCTACCAGGACTCCATGAACGCCGAGGTCGCCTATCTGCTGACCTACACCGAGGTCTCGGTGGTGATGGCCGAGGACGAGGAGCAGGTCGACAAGCTGCTGGAGATCGCCGATCAGGTGCCCTCCATGCGGCACATCGTCTATTTCGACCCGCGCGGCATGCGCAAGTACAGTGACCCGCGCCTGATCAACGCCGCCGACCTGCGCGCCAAGGGCGACGATCTGGCGGCGGCCGAGCCCGGCCGCTTCGACGCAGAGGTCGCCCTGGGCAAGGGCACCGACGTGGCCATCCTGTGCACCACCTCGGGCACCACCTCGAACCCCAAGCTGGCCATGCTGGAGTCGGGCCGCTTCCTGCGCCACTGCCGCAGCTACCTGCGCGCCGACCCCAAGTCGGCCGGCGACAACTATGTCTCCATGCTGCCGCTGCCATGGATCATGGAGCAGGTCTACGCCGTGGCGCAGCCGCTGATCTGCCGCAACATCGTCAACTTCGTCGAGGAGCCCGAGACGATGATGGCCGACATGCGCGAGATCGGGCCGCATTTCGTGCTGCTGGCGCCACGCATGTGGGAAGGCATCGCCGCCGAGGTCCGCTCGCGCATGATGGACTCGACGCCCTTCAAGCAGAAGATGTTCGACTTCGGCATGAAGCTGGGCATGAAGGCGCTCGACGAGGGCCGGCGCTCGTGGCTGGCCGACCTGCTGCTGTTCTCGGCCCTGCGCGACCGCATCGGCTTTTCATTCCTGAAGTCGGCCGCCACCGGCGGTGCGGCGCTCGGCCCCGACACCTTCCGCTTCTTCCTCGCCATGGGGGTGCCGCTGCGCCAGATCTATGGCCAGACCGAGCTATCGGGCGCCTATACCGTGCACCAGAACGGTGACATCGACTTCGACTCGGTGGGCATCCCGTTCGACGACACCCAGATCCGCATCGACAACGCCGACGCCAACGGGGTGGGCGAGATCGTCGCCCGCACCGACGGCATGTTCTCGGGCTATTACAAGAGCCCCGAAACCTCGGTCGCCGACCTGATCGACGGCGACTGGCTGAAGACCGGCGACGCCGGCTACATCAAGCCGGCCAACCAGCACCTGGTGGTGATCGACCGCATGAAGGACCTGGCCACCACCGCGCTGGGGGTGCGGTTCTCGCCGCAGTTCATCGAGAACAAGCTGAAGTTCTCGCCCTTCATCGCCGAGGCGGTGATCCTGGGCTCCGAGCGGCCCTATCTCTCGGCCATCATCTGCATCCGCTTCTCGATCGTGTCGAAATGGGCCGAGCAGCGGGCCATCGCCTTCACCAACTACACCAACCTCAGCGCGCAGGAGCAGGTCTACGAGCTGCTGCGGGCCGAGGTGGAGAAGGTCAACGCGACGCTGCCCGAGCCGCAGCGCATCCGCAAGTTCCTGCTGCTCTACAAGGAACTGGATGCCGACGACGGCGAGCTGACCCGCACCCGCAAGGTGCGGCGCGGCGTCATCAACGACAAATACGGCGACATCATCGCGGCGGTCTACGGCGACCGCGACATGGTGCCGGTGGACGCGGTGATCACCTTCCAGGACGGCACCACCACCCGTGTCAAGACCGACCTCAAGGTCATCCAACTGCTGCCGGCGCCGGAAGCGGCGCTGGTGGCGGCGGAATAGGGGGAGAGGACGATGAACAGCATCACGTTCCCCCTCCCCTGCCGCAGGCGGGGGAGGGT
>CAJANL010000221.1 GCA_903941105.1 uncultured Rhodospirillaceae bacterium | reverse complement strand
ACGGTCGCTGGTCTGATCACGCGATCACCGAGTTTCCAACCGCGTTGTGAAACTTCTACGACAGCGTGCTCTGGCTGCGATTCATCTTCACGCTCTCCGACGGATTCATGAAAATGCGGATCAAATGCTTCACCAACAGATCCAAATGGTGTGACTCCCATCTCGAGCAATACACTCTCAAGCTGGTTACGCACATGCATCATGCCTGTGAGCCAGTTCTCGACAGTAGCGTCGAGGCCTTGTGGTTTAAACTTCAGAGCTTGATCAAAGTGATCGAGAATCGGAATGATCGACTCCGCAACATCTTCTTTTGCTCCGCGTCGCATTCCTTCCCGTTCCTTCATTAAATCTTTTTTCAGATTGTCATAATCCGCAAGCGCCCGTTGCCATCCAAGTTTGTATTCATCGCAGGAGGGACATGTTGTGGGTGTTTCGGGAGTTTGTTCTGTTGTTGGGTCGATAGGTGTTTCGGACATAAAGGTTGGAAATGTCGGAAAGGTCGGAAAGGTCGGAGAAGAATTTGTAATCCTTTCAGACATTTCAGACGTTTCCGACCTTTCAGACATTACTTACTTATTCTTCACTCAGCTCATTAATAATCTTCTTTGCCGCCTCTAGAAGCGCGAGGTTCCTTGCGTAGTCCATACGCATGGGACCAACGAGACCGAGGATTCCGCCAGACGTATTTGGAAAATCGTAGCGCACAATAATCGTGGTCATCTGATCACCGAACGGATTGTGTGATCCGATAAACACTTGCGGCTCATGTGAGACTCGGTCAAACATGTCTGACACCACTTCATCAAATTGATCAACAAGGCCCGCAAGAGTCGAAACCGAATCCTGAAACTCTGGCTTCTGCATCAAATTCGAGACACCTGTATAAAAACTCCAGTTCGGATCAAACGCGACAATCGCGGTTTCTCCAGAAACTTCCATCAGTCTCTTCGCAATAGACTTCACAGCAGACTCTTTATTCTGCTCGTGTTCTAGATGTCCAAACGCGTTCCCATCTTTTCCGCCCTCTCCGCCTTTTCCACCTTTCCCTAACACCTCCTTCAAATAAAACTCATACGCCTTCTCTGTTGGAATTCTTCCAGAAGAAGTATGTGCCTGACGCAAATACCCTTCTTCCTCCAACAAACTCATTTCATTTCTCACGGTCGCAGGCGAAATATCCAGATGATATCTCTCTACCAAACATCTTGAACCAACCGGCTCAGCGGTTTGAATGTAATCGTCAATAATGAATTTAAGCAGTTGTTGTTGACGCGGTTCCATATGATGTAAAACGAGTGGTAGATACGGATTACAGATTATTACAGATAGAGATAACAGACTGGAATGCCAACAAATTCTTGTCCTTGATCATCTGTCATATCTGTATCGATCTGTAATCCGTATCTACAACAGTTCTCCGGAAACAAATTAGCACTCTAGATTATAGAGTGCTAACTATTTTGCGTCAAGTGATATTTATCCAAATAATCCGAACCATTTT
>CAJANL010000220.1 GCA_903941105.1 uncultured Rhodospirillaceae bacterium | reverse complement strand
GGAAACGGAGCCTTCAAAGCTTCACATTTCACGCATTGGCGAGATGCTCAAACTTTGTCGGTCCGTGTATACGACCCGACGCCGCCTGCGCATCCCTTCCTGTCTATTCACTTGTCAAACAGCAAGGAAACTTCCGCTTCCCTCCGATCCACCTCGGCCCCGGCTTCCGCCGCCGCCTCCGTTTCTCGCTCCCCGTCACTGGGGAGGCCGGCTTATACCCCTGCTGCCGAACCACTGTCAAAGAGTTTTTGATGAAAATATGACATTCCGGCGAATCGGGGCTGCGCCATGGCGGTTTTTCTCGCGGCGGTGCGGTCGCCGCGCGACGGACTTGAGTGACAACGCCCCTGCGTCACGGTGCCGCGATACAACAGTCAAGCAGAACCTGCGGCGGATATTTCTTGCGCGGGGATAGTCAGGCCTGCCATAACCGGCTGCGGGTTAGACAGGTCGGGGGCAGAATTGGCCTGCTGTATCATCACCTCCAAATTCAAAAGAACTTTGAAGGCTATCGCCGTCGTCGCCTTGGGCGGCGGAGCTCTGTGGCTGGCCGCCAGTCCCTTCCATCCCTTCGGCGAGGGCGTCACCGCCCTCGACACCGCCCCCGCCTATAATGACTCGGAAAGCGAGCGCACGGCCATGGCCGTCGCCGCCGCGGACAGCATGATCGACGACCGCGTCGGCCGGCCGGTGGAAGAACTGATGAAGGTGGGCTCGGGCGACACCCTGGTCGACCTGCTGCTGCGCGCCGGCGTCGAGGCGGCCGAGGCCGCCCAGGCCATCGAGGCGTTGCGCGATGTTTACAACCCGCGCAGCCTGAAGGCGGGACAGAAGGTGCTGGTGACCTTCGACCGCCCGGCGCACGGCCTGGGTGTGGGCGATTTCAACCGGATCACCCTCGACGCCGACCCCATCCGCGAGGTCTCGGCCCGTCGCCGCCCCGACCGCGGCTTCGTCGCCACCGAGTCGAAGCGCCCGGTCAGCCGGCAGATCGCCCATTTCACCGGATCGATCAAATCCAGCCTGTTCGAGAGCGCCGCCAGCGCCGGGGTCCCCGCCCCGGTGATCATCGGTATGATACGGGCGTTGAGCTACGACGTGGATTTCCAGCGCGATATCCAGTCGGGCGACGGCTTCGAGGTGATGTTCGAGGGCTGGTACGACGCGCGCGGCAAGCTCATCCGCAATGGCGAGATGCTGTTCGCGTCGGTGACGCTGTCGGGCAGCCCCATCGCCATGTACCGCTACGAGGACTCGGTGGGCACGGTCGAGTTCTTCAACGCCAAGGGTGAAAGCGTCAAGAAGGCGCTGCTGCGCACGCCGGTCGACGGCGCCAAGATCACCTCGGGCTTCGGCATGCGCAACCACCCCATCCTGGGGTTCAGCAAGATGCACAAGGGCATCGACTTCGGCGTACCGGCCGGCACCCCGATCATGGCGGCCGGCGACGGCCTCGTCGAGGTGGCCGGCCCCAGCGGCGCTTACGGCAACTATGTCCGCATCCGCCATTCCAGCGGCTACGCCACCGCCTATGCCCATATGAGCCGTTTCGCCCAGGGCGTCCACACCGGCAAGCGGGTGTCCCAGGGACAGATCGTCGGCTTCGTCGGCTCCACCGGGCGTTCCACCGGCCCGCACCTGCACTACGAGATCATGATGGGCGGCACCCAGATCAATCCCATGAGCGTCAAGATGCCGACCGGGGTCAAGCTGGCCGGGCGCGAACTCGAACGCTTCCTCGCCGCCAAGCGGGCCAGCGACACCATGATGGCGAAGATTCCGACGGCGACCCGGATCGCCGCCACCGGCTCAAAGCCGGGGGCGCTGACGAATTAGAGTGTGATGCCTTAAATGTGCATCACACTCTAATTCCTTATGTTTGCCCTCGCCGGGCGCGGGCATCCGCCCGCTTGGCCGCCGCCTCAACGACGGCTAATCGCGGCGGACGTCAGGTCTGACGCACGCCGCTCAAGGGCCTTGTCCAGGAACGCCACCGGGTCGCGGCAATTGCGGAATCCGTCACGGTCGCAGAGATAGCCCGTCGCCACGGCCGGCAAGGCCGACAGTTCCGCCACCTGGTCGGGCGAGGCGGCGAAACCGAGGTCGAGCCATTCGGGGAAGAAGCGGTCGCGGCCGCGCCCCAGCCGGTTGCTCGACAGCAGGCGCCGCACCGCCTCATGGGGAAGCCCGTGGCAAACCAGCGCCGCCGCATCGAGCTTGAGCCGGGGCTCGACGATGCCGAAGACCGTCCCCCCCAGCAAGGGAGGGCCGCCGCCGACCCGCTCGCAGAACTCACTTGACAGCAGGGCCAGCTTGTCCGGCAACCCCATGCGGACCTCGGCCGCTGCCGCCGCCACCCGTCGGCGATCGAAGCGGCGCTGGGGGCACAGCACCCCGTCGGGAGAGGGGATCAGGCCGGCCAGACCCTCGAACTGAAGGGCGGTGCCGATACCCACATGCACCGTCTGGGGAAAGGTCAGCGCCTCGACACGTCCGCCCCGGCTGCGCAGGAAGCAGCGCTCGTTGGCGACGAAACCAGCGCCCTGGCGCACCAGGCCGCCGATCAGGGTGGTCTTGCCCGCCCCACCGGCACCGACGATCACCGCGACACCGCGCGGCGTCGCCACCGCCCCGGCGTGGTACAGGTACCATCCCTCCGACTCGGCATAGCGCATCCAGATCTCGCGAACGCTCTCGGCCAGGGTGACGGCGGGCCACGGCGTGCGGGTGGCATGGGCGATGCGCAGCCGCCGCCGCTCCCGATCCAACAGGAACGCCACGCCGTCGCCGGGCAGATAGACCACCTGCCCCTGCGGCGAGGACAGGGCATAGGCCCGGCGGGCATCCACCGCGGCGATCTTGTCATGGCCCTCGCTGCCGGCGAACACCCCGGCACAGGCGAGCACGGTGGCGTCGGAGTGAACGAACTCGACCTCGACGGCGGCCGACGCGGCATCGCCGGCTTCGATCGCGTCGGCGAACAGGGGAAACAACTGCCGCCTCAACGACAAAAGTTGCGCCGCCGTTTCAGCCCGGCAGGTGATGGTCAGCCCCTGGAACACCAATCTTTCGGCGACGCCGCCAACCGGCTCGCCACGAAAATGCATCTCCAGCCTGGCCCAGGGAGAGGAAACCTGATTCATGCGCGAGAAAGGATAGCCCAGTTAAGCTCGGGCGAATAGCGGAAGGGGTACCGGGGTCTCCGCGTTAGCGGAGACCCCGGACCTCAGCCGGCATCCCTAGGGGGGGGAGGGGTCGGGAGGCCGGCTCGGTCTCTGAGGACGGCGGCTTCTAGCACGGCCAAAAGGCCGCTTCACGCGAAATCGCCATCGCCCGAATGCATATCTGCCATCTCCGGCCGAGGCCGACCTTAGCGTTGGTCAAGCTCGCGCCCGTCGATGGTCAGGCCCTGGTCGCCGGCGGAAACCCGCACCGTGTCGCCGTCCTTGATGCGGCCCTCCAGGATCAGGCTGGCCATGGGATTCTGCAGCGAACGCTGGATCACCCGCTTCAGCGGTCGGGCGCCGTAGACCGGGTCGTAACCCTTGTCGCTCAACCAGTGCTTGGCCGGCTCGTCGAGGGCGAGGGTGATGTTGCGATCGGCCAGCAGCTTGCGCAGCCGCATCAGCTGGATGTCGACGATGCCGCTCATATGGCCGCGACTGAGGCGGTGGAACAGCAGGATCTCGTCGAGGCGGTTGAGGAACTCCGGTCGGAAGGCGGAGCGCACCGCCTCCATCACCTCGTCGCGCACCTCCGACGAATCATGGCCCTCGGGCTGATTGGCCAGGACGTCGGCCCCCAGGTTGGAGGTCAGCACGATCAGGGTGTTGCGGAAGTCCACCGTGCGCCCCTGGCCGTCGGTGAGGCGGCCATCGTCGAGCACCTGCAGCAGCACGTTGAAGACATCCGGATGCGCCTTCTCGACCTCGTCGAACAGGATCACCTGATAGGGCCGCCGCCGCACCGCCTCGGTCAGGGCGCCGCCCTCCTCATAGCCGATATAGCCGGGCGGGGCACCGATCAGGCGGGAAACCGAGTGCTTCTCCATGTATTCCGACATGTCGATGCGCACCATGGCCTGCTCGTCGTCGAACAGGAACTCGGCCAGCGCCTTGGTCAGCTCGGTCTTGCCGACGCCGGTCGGCCCCAGGAACAGGAACGAGCCGATGGGCCGGTTGGGGTCCTGCAGCCCGGCACGGGCGCGGCGCACCGCGTTGGCCACCGCCACCAGCGCCTCATCCTGGCCGACCACGCGGGCCTTGAGGCGGTTCTCCATGTCGAGCAGCTTCTCGCGCTCGCCCGCCAGCATCTTTTCCACCGGAATACCGGTCCAGCGCGACACCACCGAGGCGATGTGCTCCTCGGTGACCGATTCGGTCAGCATGCGCGGCTGGGTACCGTCAGCCTGGGCCAGTTTGCGCTCCAATTCGGGGATCAGCGAGTAGAGCAACTCACCCGCCCGCTCGTACTTGCCCTCGCGCTGCGCCCGCTCGGCCTCGACACGGGCCTTCTCCAGCAGCTCCTTGGCGGAGGTCGAGGTGGCGAGCTGGTTCTTCTCCGCCTTCCAGCGCCCGGTGACGTCGGCCGACTGGCGCTCCAGCTCGACCAGTTCGCCCTCCAGCTTGACCAGGCGGTCGCGCGAGGCGGCATCGGGCTCCTTCTTCAGCGCCTCGCGCTCGATCTTGAGCTGGATGATGCGGCGGTCGAGTTCGTCCAGCTCCTCGGGCTTGGAGTCGATCTCCATGCGCAGCCGGCTGGCAGATTCGTCCACCAGGTCGATGGCCTTGTCGGGCAGGAAGCGGTCGGTGATGTAGCGGTTGGACAGCACGGCGGCCGACACCAGCGCGTTGTCGGCGATGCGAACCCCGTGGTGCAGCTCGTACTTCTCCTTGATGCCGCGCAGGATCGAGATGGTGTCCTCGACGCTGGGCTCGGAGACGAACACCGGCTGGAAGCGCCGCGCCAGGGCGGCATCCTTCTCGACGTGCTTGCGGTACTCGTTCAGCGTGGTGGCGCCGATGCAGTGCAGTTCGCCGCGCGCCAGGGCCGGCTTCAGCAGGTTGGAGGCATCCATGGAGCCCTCGGCGGCGCCCGCCCCCACCAGGGTATGCATCTCGTCGATGAACAGGATGACCTCGCCGGCGGCGGCGGTCACCTCGGTCAGCACCGCTTTCAGGCGCTCCTCGAACTCGCCGCGGAACTTGGCCCCCGCCACCAGGGCGCCGAGGTCGAGCACCATCAGCCGCTTCTGCTTCAGGGTCTCGGGCACGTCGCCGTTGATGATGCGGATCGCCAACCCCTCGACGATGGCGGTCTTACCGACGCCGGGCTCGCCGATCAGCACCGGGTTGTTCTTGGTGCGGCGGCTGAGCACCTGGATGGTGCGGCGGATCTCCTCGTCGCGGCCAATCACCGGGTCGAGCTTGTCCTCGCGCGCCGCGGCGGTGAGGTCGCGGGCGTATTTCTTCAAGGCGTCGTACTGATCCTCGGCCGACGAGGAATGCGCCTTGCGGCCCTTGCGGACCTCCTCGATGGCGGCGTTGAGCTTCTGTGGCGTCAGGCCGGCGTCGTGCAGCGCCTTGTGGACATTGGTGCCGGCGGCCATGGACAGCGCCAGCAGCAGCCGCTCGGCGGTGACGTAAGAGTCGCCGGCCTTCTCCGCCATCTGCTCGGCCTGATCAAACACGCGCGCCAGCGGCGGGCCAAGCCGGACGTCACCGGCGCCGGGCCCCTCGACCTTGGGCAGGCGGTCCAGCTCGGCCTCGACGGCGGCCAGCGCCCGGGCGGGATCACCGCCGGCGGCCCGGACAAGGTTGGCGGCCAGCCCCTCCTTGTCGTCGAGCAAAATCTTCAGCAGATGCTCGGGCGCCAGCACCTGATGGCCGCGCCGCAAAGCCAGCGTCTGCGCCGACTGGACGAACCCCTTCGAGCGCTCGGTATATTTCTCGAAATCCATCAACCCCTCCGTGCGACCGGGCCGTCCCGCTCCGCGTCATGCAGCCGCCGGCAGGCCCCTCGGATAACCACGACAAATATGGGGGAGTTTGGCGGCGGCGCAACCGGGATGAGCCCATCGGCCCGCACACCCTGCGGAGTGGCCGCCCCTTGTGGACCGGGTGGGAAAATCCATATGAGAGTGCAAGTCACCCGCAATAGGAGGCATCATGACCTACGACGTTCTCATTCGCCACAGCACCCCGACCGGCAGCGGCGAGGGCGCCAAGCACCACATGTCCTATCGCCATGTGGAGGCGGCATCCGAGGAGGAGGCGTACCTCAAGACCCGCCGCAGCCTCACCGACCATATCGCCTGTATCGACGCCTGGCATCACCTGGGCGTCACGCCATTTTCGGTGGAGACCGGCGAACCGGAATTCTTCAGCGACGCCCACCGCCCGCCCCTGACCCTGGAGGCCGGCGCCGAGCGCATGGGATAGCCCGCTGCTACAGCCCCCTCCCCCAGGCTGAGTTGAGCCGGGGGAGAATGGGCAACGGGAAAGGTTAGGCTCCGACCGGCTCGGACGGGGCGCCGTCGGCGGCTTCGGCCTCGACGGCCTCACCGCTGTCGCCGTCCTCGTCGGTGTCGGTCGGCATGGCCTGATCCTCGGCCGGCGTCGGCATGTTCTGCGGACGGTTGCGGCCGGCACTCTGGTTGTTGGCATTGATCACGCGGAAATAATGCTCGGCGTGCTGATAGTAATTCTCCGCCGCGACACGATCGCCCTGCGACGAGGCATCGCGCGCCATGGCCAGATAGCGCTCCAGCACCTGATGGGCGTTGCCGCGAATGCGCCCCTCGGGGCCGCTGCTGTCGAACAGCTGGTTGGGACGGCCACCGCCGCCACCACCACCGCCGCCGCCGCCGCCGCCCATGGGTCTCTTACCGCCGCCGTTATTGCCCCGGCCGCGGGAACGTTGCTGCTGCTGCTTGGGATTCACGGACATTGCCTCTGACACTTGATATTGCTCATCTTTCCAAGTCCATCGGGCCAGACATTCGGTCAGGCCTCGTCCGCATCCAGAAACAGGGGCGGCGATGGAGGATGTTCAACGGGCACATGTTGGGGCGGAGCGGACAAGGCTCGACGCGATCCCAAGCATCTGCAGCACGTTTCGGGTGTCACCGTAGTCGGGAAGACCCGTCTTTCCAACAATTTTTTTCATGCCTCTCCCTTTGACCCGAAGATGACACAGCGCACGATACCGGAAAGATCATTACGGAAGCCGCGCGGCTTCAGTCCCGCCGCCTCACCGATGGCGGCCACCGCGTCGGACTGCCCCTGCCCCACCTCCAGAACGGCGAGGCCGCCGGGGGCCAGCAGGCGGGCGATGTCGGGCAACAGCGCCCTGTAGCAGTCGAGGCCGTCGGCGCCCCCCTCCAGCGCCAGCCGCGGCTCGAAGCGAGCCACCTCGGGCGCCAGACCGGCAATGGCGTCGTCGGGGATATAGGGCGGGTTGGAGACGATTGCATCGAAGCATCCGTCCACCGTCCTCCCCCAATCGCCGGGGTTGAAATCGACGCGGCCAGCAAGGCCGTTCCGCCCGGCATTCTCCCGGGCTACCTCAAGGGCAGCAGGACTGGCGTCGATGCCCACCCCCACCGCCTCGGGGAACTCGGACAGCAGCGCCAGCACCAGGCAGCCGGTTCCGGCGCCGAGGTCGAGGATGCGCCGGGGACGGCAACCGCTGTCCAGCACCGCCTCCACCACCGTCTCGCTATCGCCGCGCGGCGCCAGGGTGTCGGCGGTGACCCTGAGATCGAGGGTCCAGAAACCGCGCCGGCCCAGCACGTGCGACATGGGCTCGCGCGCCTCGCGCCGCGCCGCCAGTTCGGCCAGCCGGGCGAGGTGTTCGGGGGAGAGCGGCGTCTCGGGGCGGGTGAAGACGCGCCCCGGCTCGACTTCGGCCGCCTCGGCCACCAGCAGGCGGGCATCGAGGCGGGGGTCGTCGACGCCGGCGGCGGCAAGCCGGGTAGTGAGGTCGCGCAGGGCGTCGGCGAAGGTGGTCACTCCATCGCCGCCAGTCTCTCGGCCTCGTCGGCGGTGATCAGCGCCTCGACCACCTCGTCCAACGCGTTGCCGCTCATCACCTCCTCGATCTTGTAGAGGGTCAGGTTGATGCGGTGATCGGTGACGCGGCCCTGCGGGAAATTGTAGGTACGGATGCGTTCCGAGCGGTCGCCGGAGCCCACCTGGCTCTTGCGGTCGGCGGCACGCTCCGCCGCCTTGGCCGAGCGCTCCATCTCGTAGAGGCGGGCGCGCAGCAGCTTCATGGCGGTGGCCTTGTTCTTGTGCTGGCTTTTTTCCTGCTGGCAGGCCACCGCCAGCCCGGTGGGGATGTGGGTGACGCGCACCGCCGAGTCGGTGGTGTTGACGCTCTGGCCGCCCGAGCCCTGGCTGCGATAGACGTCGAAGCGCAGGTCCTTGTCCTCGATGTGGATGTCGACCTCCTCGGCCTCGGGCAGCACTGCCACGGTGGCGGCCGAGGTGTGGATGCGGCCGCCCGCCTCGGTGGCGGGGACGCGCTGGACGCGATGGACGCCCGATTCGAACTTCAACCGGGCGAACACGCCGCGCCCGGTAATGGTGGCCGAGGCTTCCTTGAAGCCGCCGATGCCGGTTTCGTTGACGTCCATGGTCTCGAAACGCCAGCCCTTGAGGCCGGCATAGCGCTCGTACATGCGGAACAGTTCGGCGGCGAACAGGGCCGCCTCCTCGCCGCCGGTGCCGGCCCGCACTTCGAGGATGGCGTTCTTTTCGTCGGCCTCGTCCTTGGGCAGCAGCATGATCTGCACCCCGCGCTCCAGGGCGGGCAGCGTCTCCTTGAGGGCGTAGTACTCTTCCGCCGCCAGTTCGCGCATGTCGGGATCGGCCATCATGGCCTCGGCCTCGGCCATATCGACCCGCGCCTTGTTGAGGGCGGTGATGGTCTCGACGATGGGCGTGAGGTCGGACAGCTCCTTGGACAGCTTGGCGAAGGACTGGGTGTCGCCGGCCGCCAACTGCTCGCGGATCTCATCGTAGCGATAGAGGACGCGGTCGAACTGGATATCGAGATTCATGTCTAGTCTTCCAACCTGAACAATCGCCGCAGCGTCTTTTCCATGGCCTGCCACTCGGCGCCCTCGGCGGCAATGTCCTTCATGGCCTCTGAGGGGGCGTGCAGCAGCCGGTTGACCAGCAACCGGGTGGCGACGCCCGCATCGCCGCCGGCCTCGGCCAGCACCGCCTCGCGGGTCTCTTCGAACCGCTGCCGCAGCGCCACGATGGCCGGCACGGCGGCACGGGCGGCGCGGCCCTTGAGAAAGGCGGCGACCTCGGCCTCGACGATGCCCCAGGCGGCGCGGGCGGCGGCCTCGCGGGTGGCCCGCCCCTCCAGCGCCACCTTCTCCAGGTCGGCGAGGTCGTAGAGGAAGGCGTTTTCCTCGCGGTTGACCGCCGGCTCGATATCGCCGGGGATGCCGGCATCGACCAGAAAGACGGGCTTGCGGCGGCGCTTGCGCAAGGCGGTGCCGACCATCTCGGCCGTCACCGCCACGGTACGGGCACCCACCGCCGTCAACACGATGTCGGCGCCGGCCAGCGCCTCGCGCAGGTCCTCGAACGGCAGCGCCGAGCAGTCGAGGCTGCGCGCCAGCGCCTCGGCGCGGCCCAGACGCGGGGCGGTGACCAGCAGTTTGCCCAGCCCGGCCGCCAGCAGGCTTTCCGCCACCAGCTCCCCCATGTCGCCGGCGCCGATCAGCAGCCCCTGGCAGCCCTTGAGGTCGCCGTGCAGGTCGCGGGCGAGCTGCACCGCGGCAGCGGCGATACTGACCGGCCCCTCGCCGATGGCGGTGTCGCTGCGCACCCGCTTGCCCACCGCGAAGGCGGCCTGCAGCACGGCGTCGAGGACGGCGCCGCAGGTGCCGGCGTCGCGCGCCAGACGGTGGGCGACCTTGACCTGCCCCAGCACATGCGGCTCGCCGATCACCAGGCTGTCGAGGGCGGCGGTGACGGCGAAGACGTGCCGCACCGCCTCGTCCCCGCTCAGCACGTAAAGCTGCGACGCCAGCGCCGCCGGCGGCAGCCCGGCGCGGGCGGCAAAGGCCTCGGCGGCCAACCGCGTGGCGGTTTCGGCATCGGCCCCCGCCGTCCACAGCTCGACCCGATCGCAGGTCGACAGCACCAGCCCGTCCCCCAGCCCGGCCAGCTTCAAGCCGGCCAGGAAATCCGGCATGGCGCCATCCTCGACGAACAGCGCGTCGCGCGTGGTCAGCGAGGCGGAGCGGTGGTTGGCACCGACAACGATCAGGCGGGGCGAGGCGGGCGGGCTCATCGCTCCTGGAAATGCCTCTCGATATCGGCCAGCGCCACCTCATCCTGGGTGCCGCTGTCGAGGTCGCGCACGGTGACGGCGCCTCGCGCCGCCTCGTCCTCGCCGAGGATGACGGCGATGCGGGCATCCACCTTGTTGGCCCGCGCCATGCGCTTCTTCATGTTGCCGGAGAACCCCACATCCACCGCCAACCCCACGCCACGCAGCCGCTCCGCCACCGCCATGGCCGCCAACTGGTCGCCCATGGGGATGACGGCGACGGGGCGCTCGGGCGCGGGAACGGCATCCACCAACATGGACAGGCGCTCGACCCCGGCGGCCCAGCCGATGCCGGGGGTGCGTTGTCCGCCCATGGTGGCGATGAGTTCGTCGTAGCGGCCGCCGGCCAGCACGGTGCCCTGGGCGCCGAGCGCCGTGGTGGTGAACTCGAAGGCGGTGTGGCAGTAGTAGTCGAGGCCGCGCACCAGCCGGGGATTGACGGTGTAGGGAATCCCCAGCGCTTCCAGCCCGCCGGTCACCACCCCGAAGAACTCGCGGGCGGCGGGGGTCAGGCTGGCCGCCATCTCGGGCGCCCCGGCGACGATGCGGCGATCGCCCTCGTCCTTGCTATCCAGCACCCGCAGCGGATTGCGGTCGAGCCGGTTGCGGCTATCCTCGGACAACCGATCGCGGAACGGATCGAGATAGGCCACCAGGGCGGCACGATAGGCGAGGCGGCTCTCGGCATCGCCCAGGGTGTTGAGTTCGAGGCTCACCTTGTCGCCGAGGCCGAGGGCCGACAGCATGCGCCACGCCAGGGCGATGACCTCGACATCGGCCAGCGGGTTCTCGACCCCCAGCAGCTCGACACCGACCTGATGGAACTGACGCAGGCGGCCCTTCTGGGGACGCTCGTGGCGGAACATGGGACCGCGATAGAACACCTTGACCGGCAATTGCTGCGCCAGTCCGTTGGAGATGAAGGCGCGCGCCACCCCGGCGGTGCCCTCGGGGCGCAGGGTAAGCGAGTCGCCCGAGCGGTCGGCGAAAGTGTACATCTCCTTGGTCACCACGTCGGAGGTCTCACCCAGGGTGCGGGCGAACACTTCGGTGAACTCGAAGATGGGGGTGGCGATCTCGCCATAGCCGTAGCGCCGCGCCGTGGCGAAGGCGGTGTCTTCGACGAAGCGGTGGCGCCGGGTATCCTCGGGCATGAGGTCGTGGGTGCCGCGGACCGGCTGCAGGCTCGACACTGTCAGTTTCCCTTCTGCTTGGCCGAATCCAGCTCGGCCGCCTTCTGTTCCACCAGCTCGACGATGTGCTCGATCATGTCGGGGCCGTCGATGCGATGGTCGGGATTGCCGGCGACATAGACCATATGGTGGTCGCTGCCGCCGCCGGTGAGGCCGACATCGGTCTCGCGCGCCTCGCCGGGGCCGTTGAC
Source organism: uncultured Rhodospirillaceae bacterium (assembly GCA_903941105.1). Lineage (GTDB taxonomy): Bacteria > Pseudomonadota > Alphaproteobacteria > Rhodospirillales > Magnetospirillaceae > CAJANL01. Next base: position 2,530 of record CAJANL010000220.1, on the reverse strand, counting down.
GACGCAGCCGATGATGGACAGGGTCACCGGCGCCCGAATATGGGCCAACCGCTTCTCCAGGGTCTCGACGGTCTTGATGACGTCGAAGCCCTGGCGGGCGCAGGACGGGCACGAAATCACCCGCACGCCGCGCGAACGCAGGCCCAGCGTCTTGAGGATCTCGTAGCCGACCTTGACCTCTTCCGCCAGGTCGGCCGACAGGGAGACGCGGATGGTGTCGCCGATGCCGGCCCACAGCAGATTGCCCATGCCCACCGCCGACTTCACCGTGCCGCCGATCAGGCCGCCGGCCTCGGTGATGCCGAGATGCAGCGGGTAGTCGCAGGCCTCGGCCAGCCCCTGATAGGCCGCCACCGCCAGGAAGACGTCCGACGCCTTGACGCTGATCTTGAACTCGCGGAAGTCGTTGTCTTCCAGGATGCGGGCGTGCTCCAGGGCGCTTTCCACCATGGCCTCGGGGCAGGGCTCGCCGTATTTCTCCAGCAGGTGCTTCTCCAGCGAACCGGCATTGACGCCGATGCGCATGGAACAGCCGTGGTCCTTGGCCGCCTTGACCACCTCGCGCACCCGGTCGGCCGAGCCGATATTGCCGGGATTGATGCGCAGGCAGGCGGCGCCGGCCTCGGCCGCTTCGATGGCGCGGCGGTAGTGGAAATGGATGTCGGCGACGATGGGCACCGGCGAGGCCTTGACGATGGCGCCCAGCGCGGCGGTGGAGTCCTCGTCGGGACACGAAACGCGCACGATGTCGGCGCCGGCCCCGGCGGCGCGCAGCACCTGGGCGATGGTGGCCTCGGCGTCCGAGGTCAGCGAATTGGTCATGGTCTGCACCGAGATCGGCGCATCGCCGCCGACCACGACCGAACCGACGCGGATCTGCCGCGACCGGCGCCGGTGGATCTCACGATAGGGCCGCACGCTCATGGGGTGCCTTTTTCCGCAGCCTCCGAAGGCGACGGGTTATAGCGCATTTCGGCGCCAAGGAAAAATCTTCTCCCGGCCGATGCCTGTTGGGAGCGTGGGCGTCTAGATGTGAAGTCTCAGGAGGTTGCCCACTCGGCGAGGGCGAAATCATAAAGGTTAACAGGGTGCGGAAAAACTCAACTTTCCTTTCGTCATTCCCGCGAAGGCGGGAATCCATGCGTCCGGCAGCACAACATATGGGGGCACATGCCAGTCCTTGCCCCAACATGGCCCCCCGCTTTCGCGGGGGTGACGAGATGAAGGATGGTGGGAAGAATTTTTCCGCACCCTGTTAAAGCGTGATGCACGTTGAGGGCATCACGCTTTAACCGCCCACCATCAGCTTCTCGGGGTCCAGCCGGATATCGCGCTTGACCTGGCCCGAGGCCCCGAGCGACGGCGCCTTGCGGCCATCCACCGAAACCTCCAGCGCCCCGGCATTGCCGACCATCAGGACCAGACCGCCGCGGTTGGGCACCCGGTAGCTGTCGCCCCGGCGCAGCAGCCGTGACAGCAGCAGCGAACCGTCCAATTCGCGCACCTGCACCCAGCAGTCGTCGGCCGCCGCCTTCAACACGACGCGGCCGTCGCCGTCGGGCGTCCTGGCCTCCTCGGCCGCCGGCCGGGCCGGCTCGGGCGACGCCTTGTCGGCGGGAGCGATAACGGCAATCTTCTCTTCCTCGGCCTCGGCGGGGGGAACCACCTCATCCCGGACCTTGGGCGGCTCGGCGGCCGGGCGCGGTGCCGGTGCCACCGAGACCGGCTCGACTGGAGCCGCCGCAGCCAGGGGCTGGGCCGGCGCCGGGTCGGCGGGGGGAGAGATGGGCATGGCCGGCTTGGGCGCCTCGCCGGTCAGGGTGGCCTGACGCGACAGCACGGTCGACAACCGGTCGGGAATGGCGGGGACCACCTCGGCCACCTTGGTATCGCGCGACGACAGCCAGTACCAGCCGCCATAGGACACCGAGGCCAACAGGATGCCGAGGAAGATGACGGCGCCGCCGGGAATGCGGCCTTCCGACACCGGCGAGGGGAAAACCAGCTCGGAGCGGCTTTGAAAGTCACCGGCGCCCTCGCTGCGATAGCGACGCGCCATTTCCTCGCCATCGAGGCTGAGGAACTCGGCATAGGTGCGCAGGAAGCCGATGGCGTAAGTGCCGCCCGGCAGATCCTTGGTGCGGCCGTCCTCAAGCGCTTCGAGGTAGGGCCGGCGGATACGCAATTGCTCGGCGCACTCGGACACGCTCTTGCCCATGCGCTCACGCGCGGCCTTCAGCGTCACGCCGACACCGAACCCGGATCCGCTTACCTGCTGCTGCTCGGGAAGATCGCTAGCCACTCCGGCACCCCATCAGTTACCGTCCATTCGGCCACGGTTCACCTGTGTAGCAAATCCCCCGGGGGGGTGGCAACGGTGCCTCGGAGAACCACTCCGTGGTCACCTCTTTAGCAGGGTGCGGAAAAACTCAACTTTCCTTTCGTCATTCCCGCGAAGGCGGGAATCCATGTGTCCGGCAGCACAGCATATGGGGGCAAACGCCAGTCCTTGCCCCAACATGGACCCCCG
>CAJANL010000219.1 GCA_903941105.1 uncultured Rhodospirillaceae bacterium | reverse complement strand
TCCCCATAGGCGCTAACATAGGCGAGTCGCCTGGCGCCTTCGGCGGCGGGGTGGGTCGTTAAAGCGCCGAACGAGCCTATCGAAGTCGATAACATCGATGGCGAGGATGGCGTGCTCGATATGTCGGGCGAAGAATCCGACCAGCGCCCAGACGGGGCGGGCGAGATAGGGCGTTGCCGCCGGCTCAGGGGAAAGAGTCGGCGGCCATTCGAGCCGCCTTCTCCGCCAGGAGGGCCACGATGAGCTTGGCAAAGATCCACGTTCGGGCGAGCTCCCGGCTCTTTGCCGGCAGTTCGCCGAGGTCGAGCAGGCTCTTGAAGCGCTTGAACAGCAATTCGATTTGCCAGCGCAGGCGGTAGAGGTCGAGCACCGCGCGGGGCGAGCGCTGTTCGGGCAGGTTGGTCAGCAGCATAACGAAGCCAGCCGCCCGCAGGGACCGTGGGTCGAGGGTCTTGCCCGATTTGGCAGCCTTGTCGCGGACCTTCTTGCGCGCCTTTTCCGCCTGCTCTTCGGGCAGGCGGTCGACCACCAACCGCAACGGCAGAAGCGGGCGACCGCGTTCGCGGATTTCGACTTGCACCGGGATGCTCGCCGGCGCCCGGTCCAACGCGTCCAGAGTGTCGAAAAGATCGAAGGGTTGCCCGGAGGCATCGAGCAGGCGCAAGGCGTTCCAGCCCGTCCGCACCAGCAGGTGGGCTCCGGCATCGACTACCGCCCGCAGATCGGCAGCCTTGGCATACCCCCGGTCGGCGATGGCGACGTCACCGGCGCGCCAGGGGAACCGTGACAGGCGTTCGGCCCCCTTATCGTCGGTCAGTTCCAGGCCATCGACACGACCACTCAGGTCATAGCTGACGTGCAGCCGCCACGTCGTTCCCTCAGCGCCCGGCCGGCTGAGCGACGTCGCATCCACCAGACGCAGTCGGCACCCAGCCCACTCGCCGCTGGGCTGTGCCTGGGCATCCTCCACCAGGCGTTTGGCGATGGCTTCCAGCCAGTCGGCCGAGTTCGACAGCCGTCGAAGCAATGCCGGATTGGAAACCTCAGCCACGTCGGCCGTCCCCGCCCAGGCACTGCCTTGCCGCAACGACAAGCCGATGCCATAGGCCAAGGCCAGCCGAAGCTGATCCGAAGCATTCCGCACTCCGCGAGGCCGTTGGAACGCCTTGTGCTCCCGCGCCGTTTCTTCGACGTCCACCACCGAGGCGATGCTCGACAGCGTCCGGGCCCAGTTGTTCTCGTGAATAAGCGATGGATGAGTCATTCCATCTTGAATCACGTCAAACTGGGCCTGTCCACCGCTATGTTAGCGCCTATGGGGGCAATCCCTCCGCCGGGCAGGTCCACCCCACCTAACTCGCATGGGTAGCCTTGGCGCGCCGCGCCGCTTCGGCTTCCTCGGGGGAATAGCCCTTGCCCTGCCACAGCATGCTGTAGGCGATCTCCTCGTTGCCGTTCTCGCACAGCTCCAGCACCTGGCGGAACAGCGGCTGGAAGGTATTGCTGCGGTGGGACTGCTCGTGTTCCTCGAAGCTGCGCCAGAAGGTGACGATCAGTGCCTCGCGGCCCTGCAGCGGTGAGACCACCGCCTGGCCCACCGTCGAGCCCTCGTTGGACACCATGCCCGAGTTCAGGCAGACGAAGCCGCCGACGAAGCCGGTGTCGGAGTGGTAGGTCTTGACGTTCTCGCACAGCACCGCAACCCGCTCCTCCAGGTCGTCGACCCCGAATTCCGGCTTCAGCACCACCCGGTTGACGGTGACCACCCCGTCCGAGGGAAATCCGTTGATGAGCATGGCACTCCCTCCGATGAATATCAGTTAATGCTCATGTGTTGTCCGCCCCTGTCGAATTCAACGGCGGCGACAAATCTTTTTGCTAGGATGCGCCGGGGGAACGGGACGGGGGCGTCATGACGGAACCGATGGATCACGAAGCCGAGGCGCAACGGGCGCTGGCGGCGGGAGCCAAGGCGTGGCAGGCGGGACGGGTCGAGGAGGCGGTGGCGGCGTTCTCCGCCGCGACCCGGCTGGCCCCCGGCATCGCCTCGGCCCATGGCAACCTGGGTGTGGCGCTGCGCCGCCTGGGCCGTCCCCAGGCGGCGGTGTGCAGCTATCGCCGCGCCCTGGCGCTGACCCCCGACGAGCCGGCCACCCTGTCCAACCTGGGCAACGCGCTGCGCGAGATCGGCGAGTTGGCCGAGGGGGAGACGGTGATGCGGCGGGCGGTGGCGCTGGCGCCCGACAACCGCTCCTTCGCCTTCAACTTGGCGCTACTGCTGCGTGACAGCCGCCAGCACCTGGAAGCCCTCGCCATGATGGAGGCGCTGGCGGTGGGCTGGCCCGAGAACGGCGAGCTGGCCTGGGACCTGGCGCTGACCCGGCTATACCTCGAGGACTACCACGACGGCTGGCGCGGCTACGAGGCGCGCTTCCGCCTGGCGCGCAGCCCGGCCCGGCCGCTGCCCGGCCTGCGCTGGGACGGCAAGGCCGACCTGGCCGGCAAGACCCTGTTCCTGCACAGCGAGCAGGGCTTCGGCGACGCGCTGCAGTTCGTGCGCTTCGTGCCGCTGGCGGCGGCGCGCGGCGCCCGGGTGGTGCTGGAATGCCTGCCCGAGCTGCGCGAGCTGTTCGCCACCCTGCCCGGCGTGGCGCAACTGGTGGACAAGGGCGCGCCGCCGCCGCCCTACGACCTGTGGGCTCCCATGCTGAGCCTGCCCTGCCTGCTGGAGACCGGCGGCGATTTCCTGCCCGGCAGCGTGCCCTACCTGACGCAGCCGCCGCGCGAGGTGGGGGTGCGACGGCCACCTGGGACGAAATTGTCGGTGGGGCTGGTCTGGGCGGGCAAGACGACGCCGCGCGACCGCTCCTGGCCGCTGGAAGAGTTGTTGCCGCTGCTGTCCGACCCTCGGGTGGCGGTGCACGGGTTGCAACTGGGGCCACGCAACGCCGACCTCGACCGGCTGGGGGTCCGCCCGCTGGTGCATGACCTCGCCCCCAAGCTGGACAGTTTCGCCGACACCGCGGCGGCCATGGCGGCGCTCGACCTGATCGTCACGGTCGACACCTCGGTGGCCCATCTGGCGGGGGCATTGGGCCGGCCGTGCTGGGTGCTGCTGCGCTACGTCTCGGACTGGCGCTGGCGCGACGAACCCGCCGACTCGGCCTGGTATCCGTCGCTGCGCCTGTTCCGCCAGGCCGATCCGCAGGACTTCAAGGGGCCGGTGGCCGAAATGGCGAAGGCGCTGGCGGAGGTGAATCCTACATAGCGATTCGCGTCTCGATGGCGTCGTAGTCCGCCAGCACGCCGCCATCCACCGCGTCCAGCAGCCCCGCTGCGGTGAGGGCCCGCACATCGGCGTGAACGTTGCTGTAATCCCGCCCCAGCGCCTTGGCAAGGGCGCGGATGCTGGTCCGGGGGTTGCGGTGGACGTATCGCAGCACTTCCATGCGCTTCCCCGTCAGGACGCGGCTGAGAGCATCCCAACTCTCGAACGAGAGCCGCCGTTCGCTGAAGGATTCGCCGACCTCAGCACGGCGCCAGGCATCAGTGAACGCCCGGGCCGCATCCTCCTCGATTCGTCCGCCGACCGTGACTTTGACGTCGCTCATTCGCCACCTCTCAGGGTCCGCACATCGGACCAGAAATCCGCCATCAAGCGGTCCACGCCGGCAAACATTTGGTTCATCGCGGAATTGCGGGGAAGGTTGGCAGCATAGGTGACGGCCCTCCCCTGCCGCAGGCGGGGGAGGTGAGGTGGGGGCCCAACGAGCGAAGCGAGGCGGGAGTGGTGCCG
>CAJANL010000218.1 GCA_903941105.1 uncultured Rhodospirillaceae bacterium | reverse complement strand
TCGGGCAAGCAGCGGAACGCAGCGGATGCCCGCCCCATGGAAACCCGAAGGGACGGGCGGATTTGCCCCATTACCTTCGGCAACGGGCTTGACCGTAGCGCAGGCTACGCTCGGCGCCCCTTGCCTCGATTCTGAGCCAAATCCACTCCGTCAGTAAGCATCCGGCGAGCACCGCAGGGTTATTCTGATGTTTTCGCCCGTGGCGGCGCATTCCCTGCGGCTCTGTGGCTCCGGATCATGTCCTGCAGACATTCGATGCCGAACGTAGTGAAGGCTGGCACGCCATCCTCGCCGAGGCCGTAAACGTGCAGGCAGCCGTGTTCGGGAGCCATGTCGATGGAGATTTCCCATAGCCACTCCTCGTCCTCGCCCAGCATTCTGGCGACATGGCCAATGGTGAAGACGGCGGAGATGGCGGCCAGGATCAGGCGGCCTGACTATCGGCGGGGTGTAGCTGGCGCCAGTTCCACGGCAGGAGTTCATCGATCCGGTTGGCGGGATGCCCGGCGATGCGGGCGAGGACGTCGGCCAGCCAGGCTTGGGGATCGACACCGTTCATCTTGGCGGTGACGATCAGGCTGTACATGGCGGCGGCGCGCTGGCCACCGCGATCCGAACCGGCGAACAGCCACGACTTCCGGCCCAAGGCGATGCCGCGCAGGGCGCGTTCGGCGGCATTGTTCGACAGGCAGACCCGGCCGTCACCGAGGAAGCGGGTGAAGGCCGGCCAGCGCTTGAGCATGTAGTCCATGGCCTTGGCGAGATCGTTGCCGCGCGACAGCTTGGCGCGCTGTTCGCGCATCCAGCCTTCCAGATCGGCGACCAGGGGAGCGCTGAGCTCCTGGCGAATGGCGCGACGCTGCTCGGCGGTGTGGCCATTGATGCTGCGTTCAATCTCGAACAGAGCGTCGATGCGTTGGACTGCCTCCAGGGCCAGCGGCGAGATCGGCGCCGTGGTCTTGCTGCGTGCCTTGCGCCGCGCGTTCTCGGCGAGATCGGCCATGATGAAGAACGGGCGCCGCGCATGGACCCAGCAGGCCGCTTCCAGGATCGGACCCGGCTTGCGGTCAGGTAGGTAGACCTTGCCGTAGCCGCCATAGGCGTCGGCCTGGAACAGTCCGGCATAGCTGGCCAGATGTCCTTGCGGATGCTCGCCGCCCCGGTCGCGCGAGTAGTAGAACATCGCCGCCGGTGGTGCTGGCCCACCGAAGGGCCGGTCGTCACGGACATAGACCCAGCATCGGCCGGTGTCGGTCTTGCCCTTGGCCAGAACCGGCACGGTGGTGTCGTCGCCGTGAAGTCGCTCGGCGGCGAAGACATGGGCCTCGATGCGTCGGATCAGCGGCTCCAGCACGGCGCAGCCGGCCCCCACCTGGTCGGCGAGGGTGGACAGGCTGAGCGGCACGCCTTCCTTGGCATAGCGCTCTGCCTGGCGGTTGAGCGGCTGATGCTGGCCGAACTTCTCGAACAGGATCATCGCCAGCAGTGCTGGACCGGCCCAGCCACGAGGGGTGACATGGAACGGCGCCGGAGCCTGGCTGATCTTCTCGCAGTCCCGGCAGGTGAACTTCTCCCGGACCCGCTGGATCACCGTAAGCGCTGTTCTCAGGCCACGGCCTTGAGGGCGGGGTCTGCCTGGTAGGCCCAGGGCAAGAGCTCGTCGAGACGGGCCTGGGGATGGCCGGCGACGATGCGGGTGATGACGTCGGCGATGTAGGCGTGTGGTTCGACGGCGATGAGTTTGCAGGTTTCGATCAGCGAGGCGATCACCGCCCAGTGTTCGGCGCCGCCGTCGGAGCCGGCGAAGAGGGCATTCTTGCGGTTCAAGGCGATGGGCCGCATGCTGCGCTCGACCACGTTGGAGTCGATCTCGACGCGGCCGTCGTCGAGGAAGAGGCAGAGTCCGGCCCAGCGGGACAGGGCGTAGCGGATGGCCTCGGCCAGCTTGGTCTTCTGGCTGATCAGCGAGAGCTTCTCCTTCAGCCACGGTTCGAGGGCATCGATCAGCGATTTCGAGCGCTCCTGCCGGATGGTGCGGCGCTCCTCGGCCGGACGG
>CAJANL010000217.1 GCA_903941105.1 uncultured Rhodospirillaceae bacterium | reverse complement strand
CGAGTACAGCTCCTTACGGCCCCACAGCTTCGGCACCAGGTAGTACAGCGCGCCGAACGAGACGAAGGCCACCCAGCCCAAGGCACCGGAGTGCACATGGCCGATGGTCCAGTCGGTGTAGTGGGACAGCGAGTTGACCGCCTTGATCGACATCATCGGACCTTCGAAGGTCGACATGCCGTAGAAGGCCACCGACGACACCAGGAAACGCATGACCGGATCGGTCCGCAGCTTGTCCCAAGCGCCCGACAGGGTCATCAGGCCGTTGATCATGCCGCCCCAGGACGGCATCCACAGCATCACCGAGAAGGTGGCGCCCAGGGTCTGGGCCCAGTCCGGCAGCGCGGTGTAGTGCAGGTGATGCGGGCCGGCCCAGATGTACAGGAAGATCAGCGCCCAGAAGTGGACGATGGACAGCCGGTACGAGTAGACCGGGCGCTCGGCCCGCTTCGGCACAAAGTAGTACATGATGCCGAGGAAGCCGGCGGTGAGGTAGAACCCAACCGCGTTATGGCCGTACCACCACTGCGTCATGGCGCTCTGCACGCCGGCGAAGATGTTGTACGACTTCATCCAGCTGCCGCCGAAGAAGGCCAGCGGAACCGCGATGTTGTTGCCCAGGTGCAGCATGGCGATGGTCAGGATCATCGCGAAGAAGAACCAGTTGGCGACGTAGATGTGGTGCTCCTTGCGCCGCATCATGGTGCCGGCGAAGGTCATCAGATAGGCCACCCAGATCACGGTGAGCCACAGGTCGATCCACCACTCCGGTTCGGCGTATTCCTGGCCCGACGAGAAGCCGAGCACATAGGACAGCGCCGCCGCGACGATGAGCGCCTGGAAGTTGTAGAAGATGAAGTTGCCCATGGCGCTGCCGCCCATCATGGTCGCGCGGCAGGTGCGCTGCACGATGTAGAGGGAGGTGGCGAAAAGCACGTTGCCGCCGAAGGCAAAGATCACGGCGGACGTATGGACGGGACGCAGGCGCCCGAACGAGGTCCACTCAAGATCCAGGTTAAGGACGGGGAAGGCGAGCTGCCAGGCGATGAAATCGCCGGCGAGGAAGCCCACGACGCCCCAGAATGTCGCCGCAAGGACGAACTTCTTCACCACGTCTTCGCAATATTGCGTGGCTTCGGTGTTGGTGGTCATGCCGAACTCCTGTTTCGACCGGAATAGGGTCTTATACCCGAAGGCAGGCCTCGACCATGGCAACATTTGCCCCCGTTGCCGACGGCCGGATAGGCGAGGCTCTGCTCCAAGTACCGGCAATATGCAGAGTCATGGCCAACAATCCATTGATCCATATCAACGGCGACCAGATTCACCCCCGTTCGGCACTAGGCGATACGGCCGACGGACGAGAGGATTCCGCCTTTCGCCGGGGCGGCCGGGCAGGGTAGAGTGCCCCCATGATCGATACCCCCACCATCAGGCCCCTGCTCCATCTGGAAAAGGGCCGCTCCCGGCGATTGCGCGCCGGTCACCCCTGGATCTTCTCCAACGAAGTCGCCATGACCGCCGAGGCCAAGGCCCTGCAACCCGGCAGCCTGGTTACCCTGGTGGATGCCGGCGACGAGCGTCTGGGCGTCGCCAGCTTCAACCCGCACTCGCTGATCGCCGCCCGGCTGCTGTCGCGCAATTGGCGCGACACGATCGACGCTGCCTTCCTCGCCGGCCGCCTGCGGGCGGCGCTGGCGCTGCGTGAAACTCTGTTTCCCGGCGGCTGCTACCGCCTGATCCACTCCGAGGCCGACGGCCTGCCCGGGCTGGTGGTGGATCGCATGTGCGACATCGTGTCGCTGCAGACCAACAGCGCCGGCATGCAGGCCTTGCTGCCCGAACTGCTCGTCGCCCTGGACGAGGTGCTGGCGCCCACCGCGGTGGTGCTGAAGAACGACAGCCCGGTACGCAGACTGGAAGGGCTTGAGCCCGAGCATCGTGTGGTCAAGGGTGAGCTGAGCGGCCCGGTGGAGATTGTCGAGAACGGCTGCCGCCTGCTGGCCGACCTGGCCGACGGGCAGAAGACCGGCTGGTTCTACGACCAGCGCGACAACCGCGCCTTCGTCGCCGGGCTGGCCCGCGGCCGCCGCGTGCTCGACCTCTACAGCTATGCCGGCGGCTTCGCGTTGCAGGCGGCGCAGGCCGGCGCCACCGAGGTCACCGCCGTCGACCGCTCCGAGGCCTCGCTGGCCCTGGCGGAGCAGGCGGCGGCGCTCAACGGCGTGCCCTTGCGCATCGCCCGCGCCGAGGCCTTTGCCGAAATGGAGCGGCTGACGGCGGCGGGTGAGCGTTTCGGCGTCGTGGTCGCCGACCCGCCGGCCTTCGTCAAGACGAAGAAGGACCTCGCCAGCGGCGCCAAGGGCTATCGCAAGATGGCCCGTCTGGCGGCGGCGCTGGTGGAGCCGGGCGGCTTCCTGTTCGTCGCCTCCTGCTCGCACCACATGCCGGCGGCGCAGTTCGCCGAGGAGATCGCCCACGGCCTGTCGCTGGCCCACCGCTCGGGCCGCATCCTGCGCAGCGCCGGCGCCGCCGCCGACCATCCCGTGCACCCCTGGCTGCCGGAAAGCGCCTATCTCAAGTCGCTGACCCTGCAACTGGATTAGCTCTACTGTATCGGAAGATGTCGGGGTTGAGCTATTGGCGGTTGGCAACGGGGACACCGTGGCAATCGCCGAGCCAGCGCCGGCATCAGTCGAAGCCTTATCGTGGTGATGGACGTCGTGACATGGCGCTCAGGCCGAACGGGCGGATCCGCGGGGTCTGTAACCGTCGGGTAGGGCAGGTGTTTGGCGGTTCGGGGCGAGGTCGGCCAGCGGCACAGCGCGAACTCAACGGGGTGTTGCCCGCCCCCCTGTCGAGCAGAGAAAATCTCCATCCCTGCCACGATGGCTGACTTAGTGACGCAGTAGAATTGGACGATTACCTGTTGAAGCATGCGTCACGGTTCCCCGAGGGTTACCGGCCACCCCGGACGGAAGATGGCCGCCTGTATCAGGTCGCGTGACGGGTTATTCTTGTTGTGTCTGGCTGAGCGTTGTTTGGCGCAGAAGCCTTGCGGTGACCCCGCACTGCTCATCGCCAGCCATCAGCTGAATAATTTCCTGCCGGCTGACATAGCGCCATTCTCCAGGACTTATATTGCCAAGCACAAGTTCGCCAATCTGCACTCTATGTAGGGCCACAACATGATTTCCAACGGCGGAAAACATTCTGCGGATCTGGTGGTATCTTCCCTCCGTTACAGTAACCAAGACCGACATATCGTCGTTTTGGCTCAGAACTGCGGGTAAGAGCGGCTTAGATTCGGAGCGCAACATAAGAGTTCCGCTGGAAAATAAATCGACCTCATCACCGCGCAGGGGAAGCGCCAGATCAACCTTGTAGGTCTTGGCAATCGCGCCGCGCGGAGAAATTATGCGGTGAAGAAGATCTCCGTCGTCCGTCAGCAAGAGGAGGCCGGAAGTCTCGCGGTCAAGGCGACCGACCGGGGAGAGAATTGGCTTGCGTCGGGCGAAGCGCGAAGGCAGCAACTCGTACACGATCCGGCCGGGATCAGAGGTCGAGCAGGTGTATCCGATCGGCTTGTTCATCATCAATACCACCCCTGCGGGCGGATCGAGCGGATTACCGTCAAGCAGAATGTCCTGATGATCCACTTGCGAGTCAACGGTGAGAGCGCCGCCGGCAACGGAGGTAATCCGGCCAAGCTTGATCATGGCCCGAACCTCCTTCTGGCTGCCGTAGCCCAGATTCGATATCAACCTTACGAGCCGCATCGGTGGCTTTCTGTCCGCCCCACGTTCATCACATGAATACAATGCTGGATTGTAGCTGGCCGTTACGCTTGCTATTACAGAACATGCTTATCATCCTTAGGGCATATAGCGGGGGGACGCAATGCGGCCAGGAGGGGCAGGTCCTTTTTTCTTGGGCGAGGACGAACGTAGGGCGGCGAACAAGGCACTCGCCCGCAAAAGGGCTGTCCCGCTTAGCTCCAGCGCTTTCCTTTTGCCCTCAAAGCCCTCTAACAGGGTGCGGAAAGACTTTTCCCGCCGTCCTTCACCTCGTCACCCCCGCGAAGGCGCTAAAGAATGCACACATTTCTGCGCGGCCGAGTTTGTGGCGTGCGGTGGTGCCGGGATTGTGATTCCTTTGAGCGAGACGTTCTTGGGGGATCGCAATGCCGCATGCGGAATTTTCGCTG
>CAJANL010000216.1 GCA_903941105.1 uncultured Rhodospirillaceae bacterium | reverse complement strand
GTACCAACCCAAACCTCCTGCGACACCAAAATCTCAGTCAGTGTCGCAGGCTCAGGGCTTTTCCGCAGGAGGGGGGCGGCGTGGCGCTTACCAACGAGCGAAGCGAGGCGGGAGTGCTTCCGCGCGGCACTGCCCCTTCCCGTGATTATGGGCGGGCGGGACGCCCGCGCTCCAAAAATTGAGTAGACGGCGCCACCCGTCGCCTGCGGCTCCGGGCCCCCACCCTGCCCTCCCCCAGCAGAGCTGGGGGAGGGTTAGAAGGAAGGAGCCCTCTCTTGCCGAGCTGGGGGAGGGTTAGAAGAAGGAGAGGGCCCTCCCTGGCGGCGGATGGCTTTACGACAAGCCCAGCCGGCCGACGAACGCCCGCACCGCCGCCACCACAGCCGCTTCCTGGTCCTTGTGCGGGGAGTGGCCGCAGTCCTTCAGCACCATCACCTCCACTGGGGCCGGAATCATTTCGCGGATGGTGTCGTATTGCAGGCGGGTGCCGTATTCGTCGTCCTCGCCCTGGATCACCAGGGTCGGCACCGAGATGCGCGGCAGGTATTTGCGGATGTCCCATTGCCTGAAGGCCGGGTCGAGCCAGGCCAGGTTCCAGCCCCAGAAGGCGCAGTCCACATTGCGGCCGTGATAGCGCTCCAGGCGGGCCCGCAGGCCGCCGATGCGGAAGGCGTCGGTGGTGCCGGCGATGGCGTCGACGCAGCAGTCCTCCACCACCACATGCGGCGCCATCACCACCAGCCCGTCGATCTTGGGAGCATCGCTGCCGGCATGGATCAGGGCGATGGAACCGCCGTCCGAATGGCCCACCAGGATGGCCCGGCGCACTCCGGCCGCGTCCAGCACGCGCGGCAGGAGGTCGAGGCCCTCTTCATGCATGTAGCCGAGGGGACGCGGCAACTCCACCGCATCGGAGGCGCCGTAGCCGCGCCGGCTGTAGACCAGAACCCCCAGGCCGGTGGCCTCGGCGAGGCGGTCGGGAAAATCGCGCCACAGCGCCACCGATCCCAAGCCCTCATGCAGCAGCACCAGCGTCGGCGCCGCGTCGGGACCGGGTCCGATCCAGCGGAATTCCAAATGGATACCGTCGACGATGAGGTGGGTCATGGGTAATGAATATGATCACCACAAAGACGCCACGGCTGAAAGGAGACACCAAGATATATGATGAGTTTCTTGGCGTTACTTTTTGCTCCCGGCGCCTTTGCGGTAATTCCTCCCCTTGTCACTTCGTCCGCAGCTTGAACCGCTGGATCTTTCCGGTAGCCGTCTTGGGCAGGGCGTCGACGAATTCGATCCAGCGCGGATATTTGTAGGGTGCCAGCTTGGCCTTGACGAAGGCCTGAAGCTCCTCGATCAGAATCTCGCCGCCGCTGCCGCCCGACTTCAGCACCACATAGGCCTTGGGCTTGATCAGCCCCTCGGCATCGGCATGGCCGACCACGGCGGCCTCCAGAACCTTGTCGTGGCCGATCAGCGCCGCCTCGACCTCGAACGGCGACACCCAGATGCCGCCCACCTTCAGCATGTCGTCGCCGCGGCCGGCATAGCGGTAGTAGCCCTGGTCGTCCACGTAATACTTGTCGCCGGTATAGGTCCACTCGCCGCGGAAGGTGCGCAGGGACTTCTCGCGCTGGTTCCAGTAGGACACCGCCGAGGACGGTCCCTTGACCACCAATTCGCCCATCTCGCCTTGGGGCTGCTCGCGGCCGTCGTCGGCGACGATTTTCATCTCATAGCCCGGCACCGGCTTGCCCGAGGTGCCGTAGACCACGTCGCCGTGACGGTTGGAAAGGAAGATGTGCAGCATCTCGGTGGAGCCCAAGCCGTCGAGGATGGCAGCGCCGAAGCGTTCCTCCCAACGCTTGCCGACCTCTTCCGGCAGCGCTTCGCCGGCCGAGGTGCAGATGCGCAACGCCTGCGACGCCGCCGCCCGTCCGTTGGCCGGATCGGCCAGGATCGAGCCATAGAGGGTGGGCACGCCGTAGAAGATGGTGGGCTGATGATCCTTCAGCATCTTCATCACCGCTTCCGGCGTCGGGCGGTCGTGCAGCAGTACGGCGGTGGCACCGGCGTGCAGCGGAAAGGTCATGCCGTTGCCCAGGCCATAAGCGAAGAACAGCTTGGCCGCCGAGAACACCACGTCGGTCTCGCGCACCCCCAGCACGTTCTCGCCATACAGCACCGCGGTGGCCGGCAGGTCGCGCTGCAGGTGGACGGCGCCCTTGGGCGCTCCGGTGGAACCCGACGAATACAGCCAGAAGGCCACATCGTCGCGGGTGGTGGGGGCCGGCGCCAGATCCGGCGAGGCCTTGGCGGCAAGATCGGACAGCAGCAGGTGGCCGTGGGGGGCGGCACCCGCCACCACCACGGTCTCAAGGAACGGCAGGTCGGCCAGGATGGGCGTCACCTTGTCCAGCAGCGGCTCGCTGACCACCACGGTGCGGACCCGCGAATCGGCCAGCATGTAGCCGTAGTCGCTGGAGGTCAGCAGGGTGTTGAGCGGGATCGGCACCAAACCGGCCTTGATGGCGCCCCAGAACACCGCCGGGAAGTCGACGGTATCCAGCATGATCATGCCGACCCGGCTCTCCATGGCCAGCCCGAGGCCCTTCAGCGCGTTGCCGCAGCGGTTCACCCGCTCGGCCAAGGCGGCATAGGTATGACTGCCACCGACGTCGATGCAGGCCACCTTGGCGCCGCGTCCCTCGGTCAGATGGCGGTCGATGAACCAGGTGGCGGCATTGTAGTCGCGCGGAATGTCGAGCGTGGGCTCGGCATTGAGGACATGCTGGGTCACGGTTCCTCCTTCCTTGTTACTCGCTCCCCCGGCAAGGTCGGGGGAGGGCAAAAAACGCCTATAGCCCGATATGCTTCTTCAGGATTTCGGGGTCGTCGCGCAGCGGCCCCGGCCCGCCGTCATAGACCACCCGGCCCTTGACCAGAATGACGTGGCGGTCGGCGAGGTCGAGCAGCACGCCGACGTTCTTGTCGACCACCAGGGTGGCGATGCCGGTCTGCTTGATGGCCTTGACCACGTGCCAGATCTCGCGGCGGATCAGGGGCGCCAGCCCCTCGGTGGCCTCGTCGAGGATCAGCAGCAGGGGATTGGTCATCAGGGCGCGGCCGATGGACAGCATCTGCTGCTCGCCGCCCGACAGGTGGTTGCCCAGGTTGTCGAGCCGCTCGGCCAGGCGCGGGAAGGTGTCGAGCACCCGCTGGTAGGTCCAGTCCGACCGCCCGCCGGGACCGGAGCGCGCCGCCATCAGCAGGTGCTCCTTGACCGTCAGGTTGTGGAAGATGCCGCGGCCCTCTGGGACATAGGCGATGCCGCGGCGGATGATGGACGAGGTCTCGCGGCCGGTGACCTCGTCCCCCGCCACCTTCACCATGCCGCGACGCGGTGCCACGATCCCCAGCAGGCTTTTCAGCAGGGTCGACTTGCCCATACCGTTGCGGCCCATCAGCGCCACCGTCTCGCCGCCGCCGACGTGGAAGTCAATGCCGTGCAGCACGTGGCTGGAGCCGTAGAAGGTGTGGATGCCGGCCGCCTCGACGAACATCAATAGGCCTCCGCACCGTCGCCGAGATAGGCATCCTGCACCGCCTTGGAGGCGCGCACCTGCTCGACCGGACCACTCTCGATGACGGTGCCGTTGACCATCACCGTCAACACCTCGGCCAACGAGAACACCGCGTCCATGTCGTGCTCGATGAGGATCAAGGTGTAGCGGGCCGACAGCTCCTTCAGCAGGCCGACCATCATCTCGGACTCTTCCTTGCCCATGCCGGCCAGCGGCTCGTCGAGGACCAGCACCTCGGGGCCGGTGGCCAGCACCATGCCGATTTCCAGCTGGCGCTGCTCGCCATAAGACATGGAGCCGGCGGCACGGTCGCGGCGCTTGCCCAGGCCGCACAGCGTGAGTGCCTTCTCGGCGTGGTCGTTGATGTCGCGATAGCTCCGCGCCGACCGAAAGAACCGCATGGAGGTCGACAGCCGTGACTGCGCCGCCAGCCGGCAGTTCTCGAAGCAGGTGAAGCTGGGGAAGACGTTGGTCTTCTGGTAGCTGCGCCCGATCCCCAGCCGCGTCACCTTGTGCGCCGGCTGGCCGGTGATGTCGGCGCCCTTGAACAGGACATGGCCGCTGGTGGGCGGCAGATGCCCCGTCAACAGGTTGACGAAGGTGCTCTTGCCGGCGCCGTTGGGGCCGATGATGGCGTGCGGCTGGCGCTCGATGAACCGCATCGAGGCGGCGTTGACCGCCACCAGGCCACCGAAGGCCTTGGTCAGGCCTTGCGTCTCCAGAATGACGCTCATTCCTCCTCCTCCGCCGCGGGAGAAGCCTTGGGCGAGAACAGCTGCAGCAGCAGGCCGCCGACCCCCTTGGGCAGCGCCAGCACGATGGTGATGATCATCACGCCCATCAGGGCCAGCCAATGCTCGGTCAGCGATTCGAAGCCCATGCGCGCCAGTTCGAGGATGAAGGCGCCCAGCACCGGCCCGAACAGGGTGCCCATGCCGCCCAGAATCACCATCACCAGCACCTGCCCCGACTGGTGCCAGGACAGCATGGCGGGGTTGACGAAACCGTATTGGGTGGCGGCAAGGAAGCCGGCCAGCCCGGCCAGGGTGCCGCCGATGGTGAAGGCCACCAGCTTGTAGGCCATGGTGTTGAAGCCGAGGCCGAGGACGCGGCCCTCGTTGACGCCGATGGCACGCACCACCCGGCCGAACGGCGAGGCCAGCAGCATGCGCAGCAGCAGATAGGTTCCCACCAGGGCGCCGAACGCCACGTAGTAGAAGGCCAGCTTGTTATCGAGATTGATCAGCGTGGTGCCAAACGCCTTGACCTCGGGCTTGAAATAGATGAAGGCGCCATCCGAACCGCCGGCCAGCTTCGAGTCGTTGAAGAAGAAGTAGCCCATCTGCCCGAAGGCCAGCGTCACCATGATGAAATAGATGCCCGAGGTGCGGATGGACATGAACCCCACCACCAGGGCGGCGGCCGCCACGCCCAACAGGCCGAGCGGCAGCACCACCCACAGATTGGCGGCATCGTATTCCGGCGTCAGCATGGCCAGCATATAGCCGCCCAGCCCGAAAAAGGCGGCGTGCCCCAGGCTGACCAGCCCGGTGACCCCCACCAGCAGGTCGAGGCTCATGGCCATCACCGCCACGATCATCACTCCGGTCAGCTTCTGCAGCAGGAAGGCGTGCTGGTTGGGGAACAGCAGCGGGCCAAAGGCGGGGAACAGCGCCAGAAGGCCCAGCATCGCCAGGAGCAGAATGACCAGACCGCGCGGCAGAACGGTCATGCGAACAGCCCCCTGGGCTTCCACAACAGCACGGCGGCCATCACCGCATAGACGGCGAAACTGGCGTAGTTGGGCAGCAGCACCTTGCCGAAGGTGTCGGCCAACCCGATCAGCAGGGCGCCGAGGAAGGCGCCCTTGACCGAGCCGACACCGCCGATCACCACCACCACGAAGCAGATGATCAACACGCCGTCGCCCATGCCGGGATAGACCGAGCTCAACGGCGCCGACAGGGCGCCGGCCAGACCGGCGATGGCGGCGCCCACCGCGAACACCACGCCGAACAGCAACTTCACATTGATACCCAACGCCGCCACCATCTCGCGGTTGGAGGCGCCGGCCCGCACCCACATGCCGAAGCGGGTGCGCTGGATGACGAAATACATGCCCAGCGCCAGGGCGGCGCACACCACCGACAACGCCAGCCGGTAAGCGGGATAGGACATCACCTCGTTGAGCTTGATGGACCAGTTGAGCGCCGCCGGAACCGCCACGCCGTGCACGTCGTTGCCCCACAGCACCTTCTGCGCCTCGTTGAAGATGAGGATCAGGCCGTAGGTCATCAGGACCTGATCGAGATGGTCGCGCTTGTACAGGGTGCGCACCAGCAACGCCTCGATCAGGTAACCAACTGCGGCGGCGATGGGCAGCGACAGCAGCACCGCCAGCACCAGGCTGTCGGTGCGCGCCGCCAGCCAATAGGCCAGATAGGCCCCCAGCATGTAGAACGAGCCGTGCGCCAGGTTGATGATGCCCATGATGCCGAAAATCAGCGTCAAGCCGCTGGCCACCAGGAACAGCAGCAGGCCGTACTGCACGCTGTTCAGCAATTGGATCAGAAAAAACGAAAAATCCATTTCACTTCCCTAAAGCCGTCATTCCCGCGACGGCGGGAATCCACGGCCCCGCTCGCATGGGCGAAGCCGTGGACCCCCACCTGCGTGGGGGTGACGAAACGGACCGGTTAAACCGCCTTGCAGCCCTTGGCCGGGTCGGTGACGTCCTTCTCGGCGACGCCCAGCACCATCTCCTTGCCGCCCTTGACCTGACGCAGGTAGATGTCCTGGATCGGGTTGTGCGCCTTGGAGAAGCGGAACGGGCCGCGCGGACTCTTGATCTCGGCCTTCTCGATGGCGGCGATCAGGGCCGCCCGGTCGGTGGTGTCCCCCTTCACCGCAGCCATGGCCTTCAGCATCACCTGTCCGGCGTCATAGCCCTGCACGGCATAGACATCGGCCGGCTTGTTGTAGGTCGAGGTGTAGGCGGTGCGGAAGCGCACGTTCTCCGCCGTCTCCAGGCCATCGGCATAGTGAAGCGTGGTCAGAACGCCCTCGGCGGCCTCGCCCTGGCCGGCCAGCACGCCGTCGGTCAGGAAGCCCGGCCCCATCAGCGGAATCGACTTCAATCCAGCCGCCGCATAGTCCTTGACGAACTTGAGCGCACCGGCACCGGCGAAGAACACCATCACCGCGTCGGGCTTCAGGGAGGCGATCTCGGTCAGGTTGGCCTGGAACTCCACATTGGGGAACGGCACCAGGATCTGCTTGGCGATTTTGCCGCCCTGCTTCTGGAAGTTCTCCTCGAAGGCGCCGATCATCTCTTCGCCGGCGGCGTATTTCCAGGTCATGGTCACGATATTGCGGTGGCCACGATCATAGGCGACCTTGCCCAGCGGCCAAGTGGTCTGCCAATTGGAAAACGAGGTGCGGAAGATGTTGGGTGCGCACATGGGGCCGGTGGCGACATTGGCGCCGGCATTGGGGATGATGGTGATGGTGCCGGTTTCGCGGGTCACCTTGACCATGCCCATGGCGACGCCGGAATGCACCGTGCCCAGCAGGAAGTCGACCTTCTCGCCGGTCGCCAGTTTGGTGGCGTTCTCGGGCGCCTTGGCCGGATCGGATTCGTCGTCGAGGGCGACGAACTGGATCTCGCGGCCCCCCAGCTTGCCACCCTGCTCGGCCAGCGCCATCTTGATGCCGTTGGTGATGGCCTCGCCCAGACCGGCATAGGTGCCGGAATAGGGCAGCATCAGACCGACCTTGACCTTGGCGGTGTTGCCGATGGCGAAGCGGGTGGGAACGAATCCCGCCACCGTCGCCACCGCCCCAGCTTGCAGAATCCGGCGCCGCGAAATGATCGAACCGTCCATTGTCATCCCTCCCAGGAAGTTTGGGGCTTTTTGCCCGGTTATTAAATCGGTAGCGTAATGCGTATATCGAACGTTTGCAACGTCGCCCGCTGCGGCGACGGACGATTCAAGGCCCAACAACCGGCCGAACAGATGGCGGCGAAGAAGTAGGAGCGGAAAAGGGGGCGGGAAAGCAGACTGGGAAATCTCGTCATGGCGCGGTAGGGCAGATACGCAACGGAATCCCCCAGTCGTGCCGGCATCTCGACATCCCCCCGGCACATCGTCCGGACCACAGGTGCTGTTACAATCATTTCCGCCGCAGCTTTGAAGTCAAGGGTTTTCCAGATTGCTGAAGTGTTGATCACAGCCTGCACCGGGTGCACCATGGCAGCCATGGCACAGCCGCCACGGAGAAGATCTTGAACCGTTGCCTCTTCGAGCTGCCCCACCCGGCGGTGCCGGTTTCGGGGGAGGACGCCCTCTACCCGGTGCGCCGCATCTTCTGCGTCGCCCGCAACTATGCCGGCCATGCCCGCGAGATGGGCGGCAACCCCGAGCGGGAAGAGCCGTTCTATTTCACCAAGCCGGCCGACGCCCTGGTTCCCGGCGGTGGCGACATCCCCTATCCGCCCGGCACCAGCAATCTCCACCACGAGGTCGAACTGGTGGTGGCGGTGGCGGCACCGCTGTTCCGCGCCACTCCCGAGCAGGCTGCCACGGCCATTTTCGGCTATGCCGTCGGCCTTGATCTCACCCGGCGTGACCTGCAGTTCGCCGCCCGCGACAAGGGCCGCCCCTGGGACCTGGGTAAGTCATTCGAGAACTCGGCACCGCTGTCGCCCCTGGTGCGCAATCCGGCGCCCCTGACCACGGGCGCGGTGACACTGACGGTCAATGGCCAGTTGCGGCAGCAGGGCGACCTCTCAGACATGATTTGGGGGGTACCCGAGGTTCTGGCGCATTTGTCGCAGTATTATCACCTCGGCCCCGGCGATCTGGTCTTCACCGGAACACCCGAGGGAGTGGGTCCCGTGGTCCCCGGCGACCGGCTGGCAGGGCAGGTCGACGGCGTCGGAGACTTGATTGTTTCCATATTGGCTGGCGATTAACAATCCGTTCGAGTTACAAATCTTTGGAATATGATTTCGGACCGTTGTAGTCTGACCGCGAAAAATGGGGGAGTGGGTGTAGCCATGGCAGTACCGACGAAGGAGGATCTCGAAGCCGCACCGGACGTGCTGCTGGAGGGATCCTACTGCACAGCCGTCGAGCACTTCTTCAAGGTGGAGTCACGCGACCTGATCGGACGCTTTCTGACCAGCTTCGTCGACATGCTGATCATCACGCCGACCGAACTGGTCCATTCGGCCAAGTATCAGAAACGCCTGCACGATTCCGGACGGCAACTGATGAACGCGGTCGACAAGATCGCCACCATGCAGGCGCGCTACAAGAGCGAAAGCGCCGCCAAGCGGGTGAAGGAACTGCACACCCTGGTCAGTGCCGCCTCCAAAAAGGTGTGGGACGACGACAAGGAGCGGCCGGTTCCCAACATGACGCCGGAAACCTTTCCGGCGGTGATTGCGCGCTTCACCGACAAGGACCGCGACTACAACATCAACCGCACCCTGGCCGAGTACCTCTCGCAGTTCAAGGTGTGGAAGGAAAAGGTTGGAGTACTGGTGCGGCTGGTGCGGATCTCCCAGGGCAGGGATGAAATCCGCTTCGTCGAGACCTTGCTGGGCGAATGTCTCCGAAGCGATTCCTGCCTCGACCAATTGCTCGCCATGCCCGATCGGCTGGAAACCCGCTGCATCGACCTCATCGACCTGTGGAAGGGTGAATGGCAGCCGCGCGACACCGCCGTCGACTCGGTGACGGACATCAACGCGCTGGTCTCGGAGGGCGTCGGCCCCAGCCTGAAGACCGGGCTCGAATACTCGCTGCTGCGCACCCTGGCCGGCAAGATGCCGCTGCGCTCGGCCGAGCCCGACCAGGAAATCCAGGCGCTGTTCGACATGTTCAAGCGCATGTGGCTCGGCAACACCCTGATCGGTACGTCCAAGGCATTGGCGCTGCTGGAAAAGCGCCAGGCCCGCTACATCAACAACGAAACCATCACCGACCTGCTGCGCGAGCGCAAGGTGCTGGCCGACCGCGTCAACTACCTGATGCAACTGGCGGCCCTGGCCATCGGCCAGAGCAACCGCGCCACGCTGAAGACCTTCATCGAGCACTACTTCGGCGACCGCGACTTCATCCCGCGCGTCGTCGCCGGCCAGGACCCGCCGGTGCCCAAGATGCAGACCCTGGGCACCGCCTATCGCGCCATTCGCGGCTCATGGCTGCCCGATGGCGACAAGGGCACCTATATGGCCCAGGTGGAGGCCGCCCAGGCTGACCTGATCAAGCGCTCGCGCCTGCTCGAACAGGTCGACAAGAAGGGCGGTTCGGCGGCGCAGAAGGTACTGACGCTGCTCGACATGTGCCGCAAGAACACCTTCATCGAAGGCCGCAACATGGAGGGCGTCAAGCTGGCCATGGAAGGCTATCTCCAGGAGCCCGGCTTCCTCGGCGACTATGTCGGCAATGCACAGGGCGAGGACCGCGACCGCAAGATGCAGCTGCTGGTCAAGACCCTGGCGAGCTTCGGCATCCGCTACAACGTGTAGTGCGTCAATGTGGAGCGCGGGCGGGACGCCTGCGCTCCACGACCGGCCCGCACTACACTACCGAAACGACCACGCCACGATGGCGATCACCGCCAGGACGGCGCAGGCCCCCATCAGCAGGTCGCGTAGCTGGCGGGTCTTCTTGATCTCGTCGGCATGTCGACGCTGCATCCAGCGGACGGTAATCTCGACTGCTGCGGCACCGGCGAAGTCGGTGAACACGCCATAGATCGACGTCGGCTCGAAGACGCCGTCGTCGTGCTCGTGGATCACCGCCCGCGACCAGGTCTCATCCGCCTCGAACTGGTGGACCCAGTCCGCCACCACCCGCCGTGTTCCTACCCGCCGCTGCGGATAGCCCGGTTCCTCGCGGCTGAACACGAACTCGTGGCCACCGACTCCGACAATCCGGGTATTTCCTGTCTCAACCGCCATTTTGCCACCCCTCCCCGATGGATAGGGGATGATAGCGCCCCGCGCGCCCTTCGAACAGCCCCCCGCCTAGCCGCCTGAGGATCACTCTACCCCGTACTGGCCTTTGCTGTGGCGGGGTGATAGCGGCGACAATCCCGCTGCCAGACTTCAGGAGGCGTCCCCGGCATGAACGACCGCACCCCCCTGCTGTGCATCGGCGTCCCCGTCCGCAACGGCGAGGCCTACCTCGCCGAGGCGCTGGATTGCGCCATCTCGCAGAGCTTCGGCGATTTCGAATTGGTAATTTCCGACAACGCCTCGACCGACGCCACCTCCGACATCTGCCGCACCTACGCCGACCGCGACCGCCGCATCCGCTACACCCGGGTGGATCGCAACATCGGTGCCGGGCCGAACTTCAACCGGGTCTTCGCCTTCTGCCGCTCACCGCTGTTCAAGTGGATGCCGCACGACGATCTGCTGGCGGCCAACTATCTCGAACGCTGTGTCCGCCTGCTGAAGGCCGATGCCGGCGCGGTGCTGGCCCATGCCGCGGTGCGAATGATCGACGAGGACGGCCATTCCCTGGCGGTCGGCGGGGACGGCCGCGTGCTGGGGCCGAACGGGCAGGCGATGATGCTGGCGGAAGCACTGCATCTGGCTGAAGGAGACCTGCCGCAACACCGCTTCCGTGACGTCCTGCGGCGGATGAACTGGTGCACGGCGGCGCTGGGGGTGATCCGCGCCGAGGCGTTGCGCCGCACCCACATGCACGGCCGCTTCTACGGCGGCGACTATGTCCTGCTGGCCGAGCTGGCCCTGCTGGGGCGCTTCCTGCAGGACGACGAGCCGCTCTACCTCAAGCGAATTCATGGCGGTATCAGCGTCCACCTCAGCAGCCGCGATCGTGCCCGCATGGTCGATCCGTCGCGACCGCCGGGCCTGCCGGGTCTGACGCTGCGACTGGCCTTCCTCAAGGCGCTGTCGGTGGCGCGGCTGTCGCCGGGGCAGAGGCTGTCCTGCTTGGCGACGGTAGCCCGCGTTTCGGTGCGCAACCGCCTGCTCCACCGCCTGCTGCCCAGGGGCCTGCGCAGCCTGCCACTGGTCGGCCGCCGGCTGGAGGCTCCGTGAACATCAATGGCGAGTACCGCGTCCCGGCTCGGCGCGAGACCATCTGGAACGTCCTGAGGGATCCCCTGACGCTGCGTGCCTGCCTCCCCGGCTGCGAGGAGGTGACCCAGGTGGGCGACGACGTCTATGAGGGGCGCATCGCCATCCAGGTCGGCGCGGTGAACACGGTCTATTCCGGCCGCGCCACCATCGACGATGCAACCTTTCCCGACCACTACGTCGTCTCGGCGCATTTCCACAGCCCCACCGGCGGCTTTGCCGACGGGGTGGCGACGGTAACGCTGGTGGCCGAGCCGGACGGCACCCTGGTGGGCTACCGCGCCCGCCTGTCCCCCGGCGGACGGCTGACCTCCGTCGGCGAGCGCCTGTTGCGCGGGGTAGCGATCCGCCTTGCCAACACGTTCTTCTCCCGCCTGATCGAACGTCTCAAGGCCGAGGTCAACCGGGCGGCGCCGCTCGACCGTGCCGTACCGAAGCCGCTTCCGCATGTGGTGGTGCTGCAGCCCATCGCCCTGACGGCGGCTCCCCTGCGCGTCGCTCCCTCTGCGCATGTGCTGCGGTCGGCCATGGAACCGCCTCCGACACCGCCCCGAAACAGCAGCCCCATGCTGGTCGTGGTCGGCAGCGTCCTGTGGCTTCTCATCCTGGCCTTGCTGTTCTGGCCGCAGGGATGAACCACAGCAACCCCAGCACCTGCAACACCGCCGGAATGGCCAGGGCGACGCCGTAGGCCTCGACCGGCCAGCGCCCCTCGACCGCCGGCCACAAGCGGATCACCCCCCCCAGGCCCCATTGCAGGACGAAGGCGGTGAGGAACATGGTGAGGTTGAGGCTGGTATTGACCCGTCCCGCCACCCGCAGCGGAAAGGTCTGGCTCAACACGGCGTAATTCACCGCGCTCGACGTGCCGGAAAAGCCATAGATCGCCGCCAGCAGCAACGGCGCCCCGCTCCATCCCAAGGCCATGGCCAGGGTCGCCAGCGCGAACACCGTCATACCGACGCCGCCCACCGCCACCGTCGAAATGCCGAACCGGGCCAACCGCTCGGCAATGGCGCCCATGGAGAGGTAGCCCAGCGCCATGGCGACGGCCATCACCGTCAACCCGAAGGCGGCGGCGTCCGGCGACAGACCGGCCACGTCGCGCAGCCACGGTCCGGCCCACAGCCCCTGGATGGCCATGAAGCTGCCCATGGACACCGCCGAGATGGGGGCGATGCGCCAGAACAGGCGGTTGCGGAAAATTTCCACCACGTCGGCCATCTGCTCGGCCAAGGAGCCGCCGCCCGCCGGCATGGGCTTGTCGGGCACCGTCCGCCACAACAGAGCCGCCGCCGCCAGGGTCAGCGCCGCCAGCCCGGCATAGACGCCGCGCCAGTCGAGCACCGTCAACGCCGCCTGCACCGGCACCGTCGCCGCCACCGCGCCCAAACCGCCGGCTCCCAGGATGATGCCGTTCATCAGCGGCAGACGCGCGCGCTCGAACCACTGCACGTTGGCCTTCAGCGGCGCCATCAGGCAGGAGGCCACCCCCAGGCCCACCAGAGCCCGCCCCGCCACCAGCACCGGCACGCTGTCGGCCAGGGCGAAGGTGGCAGCGCCCAATGCGGCGAACACCAGCAGGAGCGCCTCGACCCGGCGTGGCCCGAAGCGGTCGAGCAGGATACCCAGCGGCAACTGGAAGGCGCCGAAGGTGACGAAATAGACCCCGGTCATCAACCCGATATCACCGGCGTCGAGCTCGATGCCGCGCGCGATCTCGGGCGCCAGCACCGCGTTGACGGTGCGGTAGAGATAGGACAGGAAATACCCGGCGGCGAACGGCAGCAGCACCCGGGACGCCAGCGCCGAGGTCGGGAGTGTCTGGGTCATGGCGCCGCTCCGGAATGGCAAGTGGTATCACCATTTCACCAAGCGGGGAGTGGGTCAATAGGTCCCCTCCCCCTTGACTATCTTGCGGCACCAGGTGGCGGCGCGGCGGCAGGCTTCGGCGCAATCGCTACGCCTTCCCGTCAACGCGAAAAGGCCCGGCGGAGGTCCGCCGGGCCTGCAGAAATCCGCGGAAACGCTTGTCATTCGGCGTAAGTGTACTTGCCGTCCTTCCAAACGTACACGACATAGCCCGGCGCGGTGACGTCGCCCTTGGCATCGAAGCCGAGGGTGCCGAGGGTGGTGTCGAACTTGTCCGACTTCAGCACCTGGGCGACCTTCTTCCAGTCGACGCTCTTGGCCTTCTCCGCCGCCTGCGCCCAGGCCTGGATGGCGGCATAGGTGTAAAGGGTATAAGCCTCGGGCTCGTATTTCTGATCACGGAAATACTTCACCAAAGCGGCATTGCCG
Source organism: uncultured Rhodospirillaceae bacterium (assembly GCA_903941105.1). Lineage (GTDB taxonomy): Bacteria > Pseudomonadota > Alphaproteobacteria > Rhodospirillales > Magnetospirillaceae > CAJANL01. The sequence goes on along the minus strand of CAJANL010000216.1, from coordinate 6,483 downwards.
GGGATCAGGCGCGGATCGGGGCTGAAAGTCATCAGGGTGCCTTCGCCGGCGGCGCCGGTGATGGCCCAATATTCCTCGGTCATCAGCGCGTCACCGCCCATCAGAACCGTCTTCATGCCCTGGTCGCGCATCTGGCGCACGATCAGGCCGCCTTCGGTCTTGTAGCCGCCGAGATAGAGCAGGTCGACCTTGGCCTGCTTGAGCTTGGTGACCACCGCCGAGTAGTCCTTCTCTCCGGCGGTGTAAGCCTCGTACATGACCTCCTTGACGCCCAGCTTGCCGAGGTTCTCGCGGGTCTGGTCGGCGAGGCCCTTACCATACTGCGACTTGTCGTGGAGGATGGCGATGGTCTTGCCCTTGAAATGCTTGGCGATGTACTCGGCCGCCGACTTGCCCTGCTGGTCGTCGCGGCCGCAGACGCGGAAGACGTTGGGCAGGCCGCGCTCGGTGTATTTGGGATTGGTCGAAGCCGGCGAGATTTCGAGGATGCCGGTTTCGGCATAGACATCGGACGCCGGAATGGACGAACCGGAACAGTAATGGCCGGCGACGAACGGCACCTTCTTGGCCGCCATGTCGTTGGCCACCGCCACCGCCTGCTTGGGATCGCAGGCATCGTCGCCGATGAGCATCTGCACCTTCTGGCCCAATACGCCACCCTTGGCGTTGAGGTCCTCGACCGCCTTGACGGCGCCACGGCGGAACTGCTCGCCGATGGCTGCCTCGGAGCCGGTGATGGGGCCCGCCATGCCGATGGTGATGTCGGCCCGCGCCACGCCCGCCTGCCCCACCAGGGCGGCGGCAACGGCGGCCAGCGCCAGTGTCCTGATCGTCCTCATCCCATTTCCCTCCTGCCGATAAAAGCTCATGGGGAGGGAGTGTAACAGCCGTTTCACACCCTGACGAGATGGACGTCGGTAATCGGCTTCTTGCCGTGGCTGACTTTCAGCGAGCGGCGCACCGCCACCCGGGCGGCCTCGCGCAGCACCGCGTCGTCCTTGCGCGCCTTGGCCGGCAGTTCGTCGATGGCGTCGCGCACCGCCTCGACCACCGCCTCGTGCTCCTCGGCCTCGTGGCCGGCGTCGAGCAGCCCCAGCGCGGTGAGCTGCGGGTCGCCCAGTAGCTTGCCGAAACGGTCAACCACGATGGTCACCACCGCCGAGCCGTTGTAGACCATGCGGCGGCGGTTGCGCAGCACCTCGGAATTGAGCGGCACCAGCCGCGGCCCATCGACGCAAAGCTTGCCGTGCGGCACGTTGTCGACGATCTCGGGCGTGCCGGGGCCGAGCCGCACCACGTTGCCGTTGGTGACCTCCAGCGCCTCGGGCACCTGGCAGGCCAGCGCCAGGCGGGCGTGTTCCTGGATGTGACGGGCCTCACCATGCACCGGAATGGCGACCTTGGGCCGGATCAACTGATACATGGTCTCCATCTCCTCGCGGGCAGGGTGGCCGGAGACGTGGACGAACTCGTCCTTCTCGGTGACCACTTCGATGCCCAGCCGGACAAGGTCGTTCTGCAGCTTGAAGATGGGCTTTTCATTGCCGGGGATGATGCGCGACGAGAAGATCACCACGTCGCCCTTACCGAGGGTGACGTGGGGATGGTCGTCGCCGGCGATGCGGGCCAGGGCGGCGCGCGGCTCGCCCTGGCTGCCGGTGCAGAGGAACACCACCTTGTCCTTGGGCAGGTAGGCGGCGTCGTGATCGGTGAGGAAGGGCGGCAGGTCGGCGAGGTAACCGTTGGCCCGCGCCGCCTTGTCGATGCGCCACAGGCTGCGGCCCACCAGGGCGACGTGGCGATCGTGGGCGGCGGCGGCGATGGCGATGCTCTCGACCCGGGCAACGTTGGTGGCGAAGCAGGAGACGGCGATGCGGCCGTCGAAGCGGCCGAGCAGCTCGATCAGGCTGGCGCGCACCTGCCCCTCCGAGCCGGAATGGCCCTTGGTGAAGACATTGGTGGAATCGCCCACCATGGCCAGCACCCCCTCGCCGCCCAGACGACGCAGCGCATCGAGGTCGGAGGGCAGCCCGAGCTGCGGATCGGGGTCGAACTTCCAGTCGCCGGTATGCACCACCATGCCGCCCGGGGTGCGGATGGCCAGGACGTTGGGCTCGGGGATCGAGTGGGTGACCGACACCATCTCGACATCGAAGGGGCCGGCCTTGAAGCGCCCCCCCAACGGAATGATGTGCACCGGCACCTTCCCCGCCAGCCCGACCTCATGCAGCTTGGCATGCAGGATGGCGGCGGAAAACGGCGTGCAATAGACGGGGCACTGCAATTGCGGCCACAGATACTGGATGGCGCCGAGATGGTCCTCGTGACCGTGGGTGACGACGAGGCCCACCAGCTTGTCGCGGCGCTCGGCGATCCACGACGGATCGGGCATCACCACATCGACCATGGGCATGGTGTCGTCGCCAAACGAGACGCCGAGATCGACCATCAGCCATTTGCCGTCCCAACCATAAAGGCTGAGGTTCATGCCGATCTCGCCCGCCCCACCGAGGGGAACGAAAAGCAGTTCTTTATCGGTCATGCAAAATCCTCAATGGCGCCGATATGTCCCCTCTCCCCGCGGAAGAGGGCATTATTTCTCCAGCCTGGCGTTCCGGCGGTGGATCTCCAGCAGGCCGCGCAAGGTGAGGTCGGCGTCGAGGTGGTCGATGGTATCGGTGACCTCGGCGAACAGGGGCGCCAGGCCACCGGTGGCCACCACCAGCATCTCGGCGCCGAATTCCGCCTCGATGCGCTTCACCAACCCCTCGATCAACCCGACATACCCCCAGAAGATACCCGACTGCATAGCCGGCACCGTCGCCTTGCCGATCACCTGCTTGGGGCGGCCGATGGCGACGCGCGGCAGCTTGGCGGCGGCCATATGCAGCGCCTCCAGCGACAGGTTGATGCCGGGGGCGATGGCGCCGCCGCAGTAATTGCCCTCGCGGTCGACCACGTCGAAGGTGGTGGCGGTGCCGAAGTCGATGACGATCAGCGGCCCCTGATAGCATTTGTGCGCCGCCACCGCGTTGACCAGACGGTCGGCGCCCACCTCTTCCGGCCGATCGAGGCGGACATCGATGCCGAGCGCGACGCCCTCGTCTCCCACCACCAGCGGCTCGCAGCTGAAATAGCGCCGGCACATGGTCTTCAGGCTGAACACCATTGCCGGCACGACGCTGGAAATGATCGCCGAGGTGATCGCCTTGCGCTCGATAGCGGCAATGCTGAACAACTGGAGCAGCCACACCCCCATTTCGTCGGCGGTGCGGTCGGTATCGGTGGAGGCGCGCCACTCGCCGCGCACCTGCTCGCCGTCGAACACGGCGAAGACGATGTTGGTGTTGCCGATATCGATGGCCAGAAGCATGGCGGGCTACCTCGGAAAATAGACATCGCCGGCCAGGACGCGGCGAATGCCGCCGGCCCCCTGATCCAGCAGGAGAGCGCCCTGTTCGTCAAGGCCGCGAAAGGTTCCGGTGAAGGTCTCCCCCTCCAGGCGCACCACCATGGGCTCGTTCAAGCCGCGCGCCCGCGCCAGCCAGGGCTGGCGCAAGGCGGCGAAGCCCTCGGCCCGCCACCGTTCGAGCCAGGGCAGGAAGCGGCGGCAGAAGGCGGCCAGCACGGCACCGGCATCGGCGCTTGCCCCGGCCGCCGCCAGGGAGATGGCCGGATACAGCGTCTCGGTGGGAGCTTCGGCCACATCGACGCCGAGGCCCAGCACCAGCCAGTCATCCTCGGGCTCCAGCAGCATGCCGGCGATCTTCCGACCGTCACACAGCACATCATTGGGCCATTTGCAGCTGAACTCGGCCGGCGCCAGTTCGGACAGCGCTTCGCACAACGCCAGCGCGGCGGCGAACCCGGTCTGGGCGGCCTCGGCCAGTGGGCGGTCGAGGCGGATCAGGATGGAGCAATGCAGGTTGCCGGGCGGGCTCACCCACTCGCGGCCACGCCGGCCGCGTCCCGCCGTCTGTGACGCGGCGGCCACCACAAGCAGATCGGCGGCGGCGCCATTCCGCACCAGCCGCCGCGCCTCGTCATTGGTGCTGCCGACGCTGTCCCGCCATGAAAGGCTGAACGGCGCCGGCAAATCCCGAATGATCATCCGGCGGGGAACAGGACGGCGGCCGCCGCCTTCGCCCCGGTCACCAGCGGTGCCGGCAGGAAGGTGAACAGCAGCACCACCGCGGTGGACAGCGCCATCACCAACCGGACCGAGCGGCTCTGCACCCGGTCGAAGGTCTCCAGCGCATCATCGAAATACATCACCTTGACGATGCGCAGGTAATAGAAGGCGCTCACCACGCTGGTCAACACGCCGAGGATCGATAGCGTGTACAGCTCCGCCTGGATGGCGGCCATGAAGACGTAGAACTTGCCCCAGAAGCCGGCCAGCGGCGGGATGCCCGCCATGGAGAACATCAGCACCGCCAGGGTGAAGGCCATCATCGGATGGGTCTTCGACAGCCCGGCGAGATCGTCGATGCCCTCGACCAGGCGGCCCTTGAGCCGCATGGACTGGATCACCGCGAAGGTGCCGACGGTCATGAACAGGTAGATGGCGAGATAGATCAGCACGCCCTGGATACCCATGTCGCTCCCGGCGGCGATGCCCACCAGCACGAAGCCGACATGGCCGATGGAGCTGTAGGCCATCAGACGCTTGATATTGGTCTGCACCACGCCGGCGAAGCCGCCCACGAACATGGACAGGATGGCGACGAAGCTGATCACCTGGCGCCACTGGATCACCAGATCGGCGAAGGGGCCGACCAGGACGCGGGTCAACAGGCACAGAGCGGCGATCTTGGGGGCCACGGCGAAGAAGGCGGTCACCGGAGTCGGCGCGCCTTCGTAGACGTCGGGCGCCCACATGTGGAACGGCACCGCCGAGACCTTGAAGCACAGGCCGGCCATGATGAACACCAGTCCGGCGATAACGCCGATATGGGGGACATGCCCGCCGTGGAACACCTTGGCCAGCCCGTCGAACGAGGTGGTGCCGGCGAAGCCGTAGATCAGCGACACGCCATAGAGCAGCAGGCCCGAGGCCAGCGCGCCCAGCACGAAATACTTCAGACCGGCTTCGGTGGCCTTGAGGTTGTCGCGGTGATAGGCGGCGAGGACGTAGAGCGACAGGCTCTGCAGCTCAAGGCCGAGATAAAGGGCGAGGAAGTCGTTGGCCGACACCATCATCATCATGCCGAGCGTGGCGAACAGCACCAGCACTGGATATTCGAAGCGGCCGATCTTCTCCTTGTCGAGGAACGACAGCGACATGGCAGCGGTGAAGGCCGCCCCCAGCAGGATCATGACCTTGGAGAAGCCGGCGAAGCGGTCGGCAACGAACAGCCCGCCGAAGGCCAGTTGCCGCTCGCTGCCCAGCGAGGTCACCAGCACCGCGGCGGCGGCCATCACCAGCAGCACCAGCACCATCACCGGCCGGGTGCTGTCCTCCTTACGGAAGACCCCCAGCATCAGCAGCGCCAGACCGGCACCGGCGACGAACAGTTCCGGCAGGGCCGGGATGAGGTCGAGTGCGTGAGTCACGTCCGTCATCTCCTAGCGGATCGCCACGGACAGGCCGCTGGTCGCGGCCTTGGCGAGTTCGAAGTTTTCGATCAACTTGGCCACCGTGGCGTGCATCGGTCCCAGGAAGTGGGACGGGAACACGCCCATCCACACCACCACCACGATGAGCGGCACGAAGATGGCCATCTCGCGGGCGTCGATGTCGAGGATGTCCTTGAGGTCATCGCGGGTCATCTTGCCGAACACCACGCGGCGGTAAAGGTACAGCATGTAGGCGGCCCCCAGCACCAGCCCCGAGGCGGCGAAGAAGCTGACCCAACTGTTGACTTGGAACACGCCCAGCAGCACGAGGAATTCACCGACGAAGCCGGCGGTTCCCGGCAGGCCCACCGAAGCCATGGTGAACACCATGAACACCAGGGCGTATTTCGGCATGCGCTCGACCAGGCCGCCGTAGCGGGTGATCTCGCGGGTGTGCATGCGGTCGTAGACCACGCCGACGCAGAGGAACAGCGCCCCCGACACCACGCCGTGCGACAGCATCTGGAACAGCGCGCCTTCGAGGCCCTGGGTCGTCATGGAGAAGATGCCGATGGTGACGATGCCCATATGGGCCACTGAGCTGTAGGCGATCAGCTTCTTCATGTCCTCCTGCACCAGCGCCACCAGCGAGGTGTAGACCACCGCGACGATGGAGAGGGTGTAGATCAGGGGCGTGAAGTACTCGCTGGCCGCCGGCAACATGGGCACCGAGAAGCGCAGGAAGCCATAGGCCCCCATCTTCAGCAGCACGCCGGCCAGGATCACCGAGCCCGCCGTCGGCGCCTCCACATGGGCGTCGGGCAGCCAGGTGTGCACCGGCCACATGGGCACCTTCACCGCGAACGAGGCGAAGAAGGCCAGCCACAGCCACAGCTGCACCTTGAACGGGAAGGCGAAGGTCAT
>CAJANL010000215.1 GCA_903941105.1 uncultured Rhodospirillaceae bacterium | reverse complement strand
GACATGGTCCGGCGCAACACCACGGTGCGCATCGATCCGCTGATCGAGACCACCCCGGCCCTGCGTGAGCTGGTCTCGCCCGCCCGCTCGCGGGACGCCGGCAACAGCCTGTTCCGCAAATCCTTCCCCGGCGGGCAATTGGTGATGACCGGGGCTAATTCCGCCGCCGGTCTGCGCTCGACACCGGTGCGGTATCTGTTCCTCGACGAGGTGGACGGCTATCCCGGCGATGCCGATGGCGAGGGCGATCCGGTCGATCTCGCCATCCAGCGCACCGCGACTTTCCGGGGGCGGCGGCGCATTTATATGGTGTCCACCCCAACCTTGAAGGGCCATTCCCGCATCGAGGCCGCCTTCCTCGACTCGGACCAACGCTACTTCCATGTCCCCTGCCAGCATTGCGGCGACATGGCCCCGATCACCTGGGCGCGCATCCGCTGGCCAGAGGGCCACCGCGATCAGGCATTCCTGATCTGCGAGTCCTGCGGCGGCATCCACCACGAGCACGACAAGCCGCGCCTGCTGGAACAGGGCGAATGGCGCCCCACGGCGGCGGGCGATGGCCGCACCGCCGGCTTCCACCTGTCGGCGCTGTATTCCCCGTGGGAGACCTGGGCCGAAATCGCCACCGAGCATGGCCGCGTCAAGTCCGATCCGCCCCGACTCCAAGTCTGGGTCAACACCAAGCTGGGCGAATCCTGGGAGGACCAGGCCGGCGACACCGTGCCCGCCGACCCGCTGATGGCCCGGCGTGAGGATTGGGGCGACCGCCTGCCCGAGGCTGCCGCCGTCCTGACCGCTGGCGTCGATGTCCAGGGCGACCGGCTGGAGGTGCAGGTGATCGGCTGGGGCGCCGACGAGGAGGCCTGGGTGGTGGAGTATCGGGTGCTGTGGGGCGATCCCTCCGGCCCGCGCGTCTGGGCCGACCTGGATACCTATCTGGCCACCACCTTCGCCCATCCCAAATCCGTCGCCGACCTGCCCATCCGCGCCGCCTGCATCGACACCGGCGGCCACCACACCAAGGCCGCCTACGAGTTCTGTCGCACCCGGCTGGCCCGGCGCATCTGGGCGATCAAGGGCCGTGGCGGCGCCGGCATCCCGGTCTGGCCCCGCCGCCCCACCCGCGTGCGCGGCAAGGTGCCGCTGTTCATCGTCGGCGTCGATGCGGTCAAGGACGCCATCTACGCCCACCTGCGCCTGACCGAACCCGGCCCCGGCGCCGTCCATTTCCCTCGCCGGATGGACGCCGATTACTTCCGCCAGCTCACAGCCGAGCGGGTCGTCACCCGCTACGACCGGGGCCGCCCGATCCGCTCGTGGCAGCCCAAACGGGACGGCGAGCGCAACGAGGCGCTGGACACCTTCGTCTACGCCACCGCCGCCCTGCACGGCCTCGTTGCCATGGGACTGCGGCTGAACGACGAAGCGGCGGCGATGGCGATGCTGCCGACGCGGGGGGTGCCTGTGGCGGCGAACACGGCCCCTGCCGCCCGCCCAACGTTGGCACCGATCCGGTCACGGTGGATGGGGTAGTTGTTGAGAACCGGACGCGGGGCGAATACCTTTGACGGCTGGCGCGAATGGGCCGATCACGCTACAACGAATACCGTCCACGCTTTGAGCGGGATTGTCGGGTGCCAGTCGGCTGTTGATAAATTTACTTGTCAGAGCGAGCGGATACCGTGAACGCCGTCGAAATAGAAGAAGCAATCTCTGCCATAGCCGAACAGCCGTTTGATCCGGCAGAATTCCCTTATGCGTTTCTCGAAGCCTTCGGAAACAAGGAAACTACGCTCAAGCGCCTGCGCAAGGGCGAATCCAACAAGTCCGATCTGGGCGGCGTCCTTCAGACCAACAACATCCACATCGCCACCTGCAAGCCGGGGGAGGTCACGCGGACGCTTGCGGCGTTGAAGGCCAGCCCGGCGACGGCGCGGGCGAAGGCGCGCTTCGTGCTGGCGACCGATGGTGAGCTGTTCGAGGCTGAAGACCTCACCACCGATGATGCCCCGATCTCCTGCACCTATGCCGACTTCCCGAATCACTTCGGCTTCTTCCTGCCGCTGGCCGGCATCACCACGGTCAAGCAGGTCCGTGAAAGCTCGTTCGACATCCGGGCCACCAGCCGCCTGAATCGGCTCTATGTCGAACTGCTGAAGGACAATCCCGAATGGGGAACCGCCCAGCGCCGCCATGACATGAACCACTTCATGGCGCGGCTGATCTTCTGCTTCTTCGCCGAGGACACCGACATCTTCAACGGCAGCGGCGCCTTCACCACTGCCATCGAGACCATGAGCACGAAGGATTCGTCGAACACCCATGAGGTGATCAGCGAAATGTTCCGCGCCATGAACACCAAGACGACAGAACGGGCCGCCGCTGGTATTCCGCGCTGGGCCGATGGTTTTCCCTATGTGAACGGCGGGCTGTTTTCCGGCAGCACGGACGTGCCGCGCTTCAGCCGCATCGCCCGGTCCTACCTGCTGCACATCGGCAGTCTCGACTGGAAAAAGATCAACCCGGATATTTTCGGCTCGATGATCCAGGCGGTGGCGGACGATGACGAGCGCGGCGCGCTCGGCATGCACTACACCAGCGTGCCGAACATCCTGAAGGTGCTGAACCCGCTGTTTCTCGACGATCTGCGGCAGCAGCTTGAGGAAGCCGACGACAATGCGCGCATATTACTCAATCTGCGCAAGCGCATGTCGAAAATCCGCGTGTTCGATCCGGCCTGCGGCTCGGGCAATTTCCTCGTCATTGCCTACAAGGAAATGCGGGCAATCGAAGCAGAGATCAATCGGCGCCGCGACGAAGCTGACCGGCGCACCGACATTCCGCTGACTAACTTTCGCGGCATCGAGCTGCGTGACTTCCCGGCGGAGATTGCGCGCCTGGCGCTCATTATCGCTGAATATCAGTGTGATGTAATGTACCGCGGCCAGAAGGAAGCTTTGCGCGATTTCCTCCCACTCGACGCGCAGAACTGGATTACCTGTGGCAATGCCCTGCGGCTCGATTGGCTCAGCATCTGTCCGCCAACGGGAACGGGTGTCAAACACCACGCTGACGACCTATTTCACACACCGCTCAATCAGGCGCAGATTGATTTCGAGAACGAAGGCGGTGAGACGTATATTTGTGGAAATCCTCCATATCTCGGCAGCAAATGGCAAAGCGATGACCAGAAGGAAGATCTAAAGGCGATTTTCGGTGCCCGCACTCCCGCGTGGAAGTCTCTCGATTACGTATCCGGCTGGTTCATGAAGGCCGCCGACTACGGTCTAAGATCGAAATCGTCAGCTGCATTCGTTTCGACAAACTCCATTTGCCAAGGGCAGCAGGTTCCAATCTTGTGGCCACTCATCCTTGAAACTGGCCATCAGATTTCCTTCGCCCACACTTCATTCAAATGGACCAATCTCGCGAGCCACAACGCCGGTGTAATTGTAGCCGTCGTCGCGATATCACGTGACGCATCGCCGCCCAAACGGCTGTTTTCCATTGCTGACGATGGTTCGGTAATCGAGCGGCAGGTAAGCAACATCAATGCATACCTCGTAGCGGGGGCAAATAGGGCCATCAACGTCGCACGGAGCCCGATCGGAAACTTGTCGCCGATGCTGTTCGGAAATATGCCGCGGGACGGCGGACATTTTATCTTGTCGGCAGATGATAGGAGGCAACTTCTAGAACTACACCCTGAACTTGCCCGGTTTATTCGGCCTTATCTAGGGTCTGAGCAGATGATCCAGGGAAAGCCTCGATGGTGTGTCTGGATTGAGGCCAAAGATTCCGAATTTGCTGATGCGCACCCTTATTTACGGGCCTTGCTGAGCCGCGTACGCGAATTCCGTGCCGATAGCGTAGCCGCGTCAACTCGGGATTTTGCTTCCAAGCCTTACCGCTTCGTACAAATCGCGGGCACCGCCAAGCGCTACACACTGGCAGTGGCGAAAGTGTCCTCCGAAAGAAGACCATACCTGCCAGTACACCTGTTCGATCGAGAGACGATCGTGAGCGATCTGTTGTTTGCGCTCTACGATGCGCCGTTGTGGAACATGTCGATAGTGGCGTCGCGCCTTCATTTGGTCTGGATCGCCACTGTCTGCGGCAAGCTGAAAACCGATTTCCGCTACTCCAATACCCTCGGATGGAACACCTTCCCCGTCCCAACGCTTACCGCGAAGAATCAAGCCGACCTGACCCGCTGCGCCGAGGACATCCTTTTGGCGCGCGAGGAACACTTCCCGGCGACCATTGCCGATCTCTACGAACCAGAGAAGATGCCCGCAGATCTGCGCGAGGCGCATGAGCGCAACGACGAGGTGTTGGAGCGGATCTATATTGGCCGCCGCTTCCGTAACGACACCGAGCGGCTAGAAAAGCTTTTTGACCTGTACACACGTATGACGGCGTTCGATGAACCAGCCATACTGCGCGGGAGGAAGGCACGCTGATGAAGTCACAGGCGTTTATACAATCATTCGAGGATCAGCCAACGACACTGTCGGAGCTTCTTCGCGTACACAAATGGGCGACGACAGAAAATTTTCTTGGACTCTATGCTTATGCGACCCAGTCAGGTGCGGTCTCATTCGACTTAGCATTCAGCAATGACTTCTGGGATAATGTACCATCGAGGTGGTTGTTTGGAATCGACTACGGCCGGACTCAGCCGCAAGCCCTCAGATTCATGATCGAAAAGCCAAATTCCGAGGTGCGAATTTATGATGGGGCTTGGGTGATCGAGAAGGATGGCTTCATCCCACGCCATGACTTCCACATGAAGACAAGCTTCCTGATCAACAAAAGCAAAACTCGCTTTGGGATGGTTGTTGGTTCTGGCAATTTTTCATCGAATGGACTTCGTCATGCTGCTGAATGCGGAGCCAGTTTTCGCACCAGCATAGAGCCCGAATTCAAGAAGACGTTTGGCTCGGCATTCGATGCTGCGACAACTCTCTGGAATGCCGCAACGCCTGCGCAGGACATCATAGAAGTATATGATCAGAAATGGAGGCAGTCTCAGTTTGCGGAGGCGGAAGGGCTCAGTGGAGCCACTCAAAACTACAGCGACGTTGAAGCTTTCTGGATTGAAGCAGGATACGTAACGCGAAATAGGGGGGCTGATAAGCCGGGAAACCAGATTGATATGCCGCGCGGTATGAACCGGTATTTTGGCTTCAACGCTCCCGATAGCCTTGCGGTAAATTCTATTATTGGAAACGTGACGTTTGAGTCTCCATCTGGCCAAACGGTTTCCAATAACCTGAGACTAGGAAATAATAAGATGGAGAAAATCTCACTTCCAATACCGGAGCAACACGGTTTCGACGTGTACGACGGAAAGGTTCTTGTTTTTTATCCTAATAACGGTCGCTTTCGAATGTGGGCTTTGGAAGCCGCAGACTTCGAAGCCGCATTTGCTCACAGGCTCGGAGCGGTTCGCTCTATGGGAAGTGGAAGACGATACGGGTATATAAAGTGAGTAACATCGAATGACTGGACCACGAACTGTCCCCTCCGTCTCCGTTTCCTACGCCAGTAATGGCAGTTCGACCAAGGCGAACGAGTTCGGCATGCGGCCAATGCAGGAGCGCGCCTTCGAGAAGCGCGGCGAGCAGTATCTGCTGATTAAGTCGCCTCCGGCCTCTGGCAAGAGTCGCGCGCTGATGTTCATCGCGCTCGACAAACTGAACAATCAGGGGGTCAAACAGGCCATCATCGTCGTGCCGGAAAAGTCCATCGGCTCCAGCTTCCATGACGAGCCGCTGAGCAGGTATGGCTTCTGGGCGGACTGGCACGTCGAGCCAAAGTGGAACCTGTGCGACGCGCCAGGCAACGACAACGGTGGCAAGGTCAATTCGCTCGGCGCATTCCTGGAAAGCGGCGACAAGGTGCTGGTCTGCACCCACGCGACCTTCCGCTTCGCTATCGACAAATTCGGCGTTGAGGCTTTCGATGACCGGCTGATTGCTGTGGACGAATTCCACCATGTGTCGGCCAATCCTGATAACAAACTCGGCATCCATCTTGGCGGTTTCATCACGCGCGACCGCGTCCATATCGTTGCCATGACCGGTTCCTACTTCCGGGGCGATGCCGAGGCCGTGCTGGCACCCCAGGACGAGGGTAAGTTCGAGAGCGTCACCTACACCTATTATGAGCAGCTCAACGGCTATCAGTATCTGAAGCGGCTCGACATCGGCTATTTCTTCTACGCGGATTCCTACGCCGACGACATCCTGAAGGTGCTCGACCCGGCCGAGAAGACAATCATCCACATCCCGAACGTCAATTCTCGCGAGAGCACGAAGGACAAGATCAAGGAGGTGGAGCACATCATCGAGACGCTGGGCGAGTGGCAGGGGACCGACCCCACCACCGGCTTCCAACTTGTCAAAATTGAGGGTGGGCGGATTTTGCGCGTCGCCGATCTGGTCGATGACGACTCCACCAAGCGGGACCGGGTTTCCGCCGCGCTGAAAGACCCGGCGCAGAAGAACAATCGTGACCATGTGGACATCATCATCGCACTGGGCATGGCGAAGGAAGGCTTCGACTGGATCTGGTGCGAACACGCGCTGACTGTCGGTTATCGCTCAAGCCTCACCGAGATCGTGCAGATCATCGGCCGCGCGACCCGTGACGCGCCGGGCAAGACCCGCGCCCGCTTCTCGAACCTGATCGCCGAGCCTGCCGCCGCAGATGACATTGTGACCGAGGCCGTCAACGACACGCTGAAGGCCATCGCGGCCAGCTTGCTGATGGAGCAGGTGCTGGCGCCCCGCTTCGAATTTAAGCCGAAGAACCCACAGAACGGGCCAACGCCCGGCTTCGACTATGGCGAGGGCGGATACGATCCGAACAAGTGCAATGTCGGCTTCAACGAGGAATCCGGCAAGTTCCAGATCGAGATCAAGGGCCTGGCCACGCCCAAGAGTGAGGAAGCGACCCGCATCTGTCAGGAGGATTTGAATGAGGTGATCGCGGCCTTCGTGCAGGACAAGATGGCGATCGAGCGCGGCCTGTTCGACGAGGAACTGGTGCCGGAGGAACTGACCCAGGTGCGCATGGGCAAGATCATCAAGGACAAATTCCCGCATCTCGACGAGGAAGATCAGGAAGCCGTTCGCCAGCATGCCGTGGCGGCGCTGAACCTGACCCAGAAGGCGAAGGAAGTCGCGTCCGGCAGTTCGCTCGGCGAGGAGAGCGCCAACACGGCCTTCGTTGATGGCGTTCGGAGATTCGCGATGGACGTGCGCGATCTCGAAATCGATCTGATCGACCGGATCAACCCGTTCGGCGAAGCCTATTCGATCCTTGCCAAGACTATGAGCGAGGACAGTCTGAAACAGGTCGCGGCAGCGATTGCGGCCAAGCGCACCACGTTGACGCCGGAGGAGGCGAAGGATCTGGCGGTGCGTGCCGTGCGGTTTAAGAAAGAGCGTGGACGCCTCCCCTCGATCAGTTCCGCAGATGCCTGGGAAAAGCGGATGGCCGAAGGCGCCGCCGCATTCGTGCGCTTCAAGGATGAGGGCCGCTATGAGTGACCTTGACCTCGACGATCTGCGCTCCGAACTCGATGAATTCGCGCAAACGGAGAAAAAAGGCGAGCGCCCTCCCCGTGAGGAACGCATCATCGCCGGCTTCGAGGACATTCAGCGGTTTACCGAGGAGCATGGCCGTGCGCCCCGTCACGGTGAAGATGGTGACATTTTCGAGCGGCTTTATGCCGTGCGTCTTGATCGCCTGCGTGCGCTTGATGAGTGCCGTTCCCTCCTCGCGCCGCTTGATCATCAGGGGTTGTTGGCCGGGGTTTCGATCACATCGCCGTCAGACACGATGGACGATGATGAATTGCTCACCGAATTGGGGGGCGCCGCAGGGTCTTCTGGCATCACCGACCTGCGGCACGTTCGCTCCAGCGCCGAGAAGCGCGAGGCCGAGGAGATCGCGAGCCGGGAAAAGTGCCTCGATTTTGAAAATTTCAGGCCATTGTTCCAGCAGGTACAAAGCGACCTCGAAAGCGGGGAGCGGACAACTAGACGTTTCGTCAAGGATTCGGGCTTCCTCAAAGCCGATATTCAAGCTGGCCAGTTTTTCATCCTTGGTGGCCAGACCGCATACGTCGCCGAGGTCGGAGAGCCCATTAAAGCGCCGAATGGTGAGACAGACGCGCGGCTCAGGGTCATCTATTCCAATGGCACCGAGAGCGACTTGCTGCTGCGGTCGCTTCAGCGCGCACTGTACAAGGATGATGCTGGCAGGCGGATAACAGAGCCGACGGCAGGCCCCTTATTTGCCGATCATAACGAGGACGGGGACACAGCAAGCGGTACTATTTATGTTTTGCGCAGCAAGTCGGACCACCCCGTGGTGTCGGCCAACCGCAACATCGTCCACAAGATCGGCGTTACAGGCGGTAGCGTTGAACGCCGAGTCGCCAACGCGAAAATCGATCCCACCTATCTGATGGCCGAGGTGGAGATCGTCGCTACCTACGATCTTTACAACATCAGCCGCTCAAAGCTTGAGCATCTGATTCACAGGTTTTTGGAGCCGGCCAGGCTGGAGATTGAAATCCTCGACCGCTTCGGCCATCCCGTCTCGCCTCGCGAATGGTACTTGGTGCCGCTATTTGCGGTAAACGAGGTAGTTGAGCGGATCAGAGACGGGTCGATAGCTGATTATATTTACGATCCCCAGGCTGCGGCGCTTGTTCGCGCTCATTCCAACGGTTAGCAGCCCCATCCAATCCCCACCAATCTTTCCCAAACTCTCTGAATAGCCAGGGAATCCGCCGTCTCCGATAATCCGGGGCATGTGGAAATCTCTTCTCCGTGCCGTTGGCCTCAACCGCCGCCGCTCGTTCGACGCGGCTGGCGGTGGTCGGCGTTGGGACGGCGCCCGCACGGTGGACGGCCTCAACTCTTCGATCCAGGCAGGCGCCACCACGGCGGCGCGGCGTGCCGGTTGGTACGCACGCAACAATCCCTGGGTCTCGGCGGCGGTGCAGTCGCTGGCCGCCAATGCGGTGGGGGCCGGCATCAAGCCGCGCTCGCGCCATCCCGACGCCAATGTCCGAAATACCCTGCATTCCCTGTGGGACCGCTGGACGGATCGGGCTGACGCCGCCGGGCTGACCGATTTCTACGGCCTCCAGGCGCTGGCCTTCCGCGCCATGGTGGAGAGCGGCGAGAGCTTCGCCCGCCTGCGCGTCGCCGAGGATGTTTCCCCCCTGCCTCTGGCCATCGACCTGCTCGACCGCGAACAGGTGCCGATGGACCTGCACCGCGACATCGGCGGCGGCACCCGCATCCGGGCCGGCATTGAGTTCGACGCCAATGGCCGCCGCGTCGCCTATCATTGCTACGCCAACCGCCCCGGCGATGCCCTGGCGCCGCTGTCGCTCGATACCGTGCGCCTGCCGGCCGGCGACATGGCCCATCTGTTCCAGCCGCTGGCGCCGGGACATGTGCGCGGCATCACCTGGCTGGCCCCGGTGCTGCTGCGCGTCCACGAACTCGACCAGTACGAGGACGCCGCCCTGGTCAAGGCCAAGGTCGCCGCCCTGTTCACCGGTTTCATCCGCGATCCCGACGGCACGGTGGCCGGCTTCAACGACGGCAGCGGTATCGGTGGCGTGCTCCAGGTCGGCATGGAACCGGGCAGCCTGATCCCGCTGCCGCCCGGTGCCGACATCCAGTTTTCCGATCCGGCCGATCCCGGCGATTACGGCGCCTATACCAAGACCCACATCCGGGCCATCGCCAGCGGGCTGGGCCTGCCCTACGAACTGGTCTCCGGCGACCTTGAGGGCGTCACCTATTCCAGCATCCGCGCCGGGCTGGTGGAATTCCGCCGCCGAATCGAGCAGGTCCAGCACACGGTCCTGGTGCATCAGTTCTGCCGCCCGGTGTGGGAACGCTTCGTGCGGCTTGCCGTGCTAGCCGGTCACCTGCCCGCCGCCGGTTTCGACCGCGATCCCTCCGCCTTCCTGGCCTGCGACTGGCTGCCGCCCAAATGGGATTGGGTCGATCCGCTGAAGGACGCACGGGCTGAGATCG